>JACQWB010000057.1 GCA_016209385.1 Candidatus Rokuibacteriota bacterium | reverse complement strand
GTCCGGTTCCAGGAGAAGACGGCGAAGGCCTGCGCGGAGCTGATCGCTCAGGGCATCAAGATCATCAAGACCACTGATGAGCTCAACAACCGGTTCCTCAAGGCTTACGACGAGATCGCCGCGGCGAGCGCGGCCAAGGACCCCTTCTGGGCCAAGGTGGTGGAATCCCAGACGAAGTACGCCGGGCTGCTCGTCCCCTACCGGCTCTCCTACTGGCCGCCCTACGATTTCATCGGTAAGCACTACTGGAAGGAGAAGATCTGGCTGAAGTAGGCGGCTCGGCGATAAGCCTGTCGAGTGAAGGAGGGGTTGGCGGGGAGGGCCGACCCCTCCTCTTTCTCTCGGCATGTGTGGCCGTATGCGTCGGACCGATAGCTCCCTGCCCCCTTCCCTGAGCGCAACCCGGTCCTGCTCCTCAGGAGGCAAACGGCGAGCGTGGGCTGATTGAGCGGGAGATCCACCCTGGCACCGGGAAGATTTTCGTCAGCGCTCCTCGTTGCGGCCCTGGTGGGCATCGGGGGAGCTGTCTTCGCGGCCGAGCCCCTCGTCGTCGGAGAGATCAACCCCCGCACGGGAGTACTGGCGGTGCAGGGGACAGCCGTCCACCAGGGGATTCTCCTCGCCATCGAGGAAGCCAACGCCCGAGGTGGCATCGCGGGTCGGCCGATCACCCTCCTCTCGCGCGACGACGAGGGGAAGCCGGAGCGCGCGATCGCTGCCGCCGAGGAGCTGGCGTCGCGCCATCGCGCGGTGGCCCTGATCGGCGGCTATGTGGACAGCCTGGTCGGCCCGATCGGCGAGGTGGCCGATCGCTCGAAGATCCCCTACCTGGCGACGGCGTCGCTCGACGAGCGGCTCACGGCCCGAGGCAACCGCTTCTTCTTCCGGATCTCGAGCCTCGCCTCCTACGTCAGGGTGATGACCGGGATCGTCCTCGATGTCTTTCGCGCTCAGAACGTGGCCATCCTGCACTCCGTGACCCCGGGCTCGACCCAGCTCGCCCGCCGCCAGAAGGAACTGCTGGAGCGCGCCGGGGTCCGCGTGTCGGTGTTCGAGTCGTTCACGCCGGGGCTGTCGGACTTCACGCCGCTCCTCGCGCGGGTCCGGGACCAGGGTGCCGAGATCCTGATCTCCGACACCTTCTTCGCCGACCACCTGCTGCTCGTGCGCCAGATGGCCCAGGCGGGCATCAGCGTGAAGGCGTTCCTCGGCGCCTTCGGGATGGAGTTCCCCGCCGTCATCAAGGAGCTCGGGCCGGCCAGCGAGGGGCTCTTCGGCACGACGTCGTGGCAGCCCGGGGTGAATCTCGGCGGGAGCGAGAAGGAGTCGCTGGCATTCATCGAGGCTTTCAAGCAGCGCTTCGGGCGCGAGCCGGTGCCCTTGACCATGCACGGGTACGCTGCGGCCAGAGCCCTCCTGAAGGCCCTCGAGAGCGTGGCCGCGCCGGGGAAGCCGTTCACCGGGGAGGCCCTCAGGGACGCCCTCGCGGCGGTGGACGTCGAAACGCCGCTCGGACGGGTGAAGTTTGACGCCAACGGCGATCCGCTCTTCTACGAGCGCGTGATCATCCAGATCCAGGGGGGCAGACACCTGGTGGTCTACCCGAAGGATCGGGCGAGCGCCCCTGTCCGCTACCCCGCCCGGTAGGCGCCACGCGCCGGGTCGCCCTGGCTCGCTTCAGACCTCCTCGCCTCGACGGCCCTGGCTCGCTCGGCCGCCTCCGCTGGCCCCCCCATCCCCCCGGGGCGGGGGGTAGTCTTCGCGGCCCAACCCTCTTGGGGCGCTCAGAGCGCTCCAGCGCCCTGCGCTTCGCCGCCCGCTACGGCTCGTCGGATTCGCTCGGCAGGGCATCCCCGGCGCCTGGCCGAGCAGCGCGTCACTCCAGAAGGCGGAGCAGCTCGCGGGGCGGGAGGAGGAAGAGGAGGCGGCCCGCTCCCGGCGCCGGCTTCCCCGCGAACTCGAGAGCGATCACCCCGCTCTTGGCGAGCCCGATCTTCAGCGCACCCTCGGGATGCAGGAGCGTGGCGGCGAAGCGGGAGAGATGGGGCTCGTGTCCGACGCAGACGACGGTCGAGTCGTCGGGGTAGCGCGCGAGGTGCTCGAGAAGATCGGCCACGGTGAAGCGGTCCCCCAGACACTCCACGGGCTCGATCGAACCCGTCCAGCCTAGCGCCTGAGCGGTAATCGCGGCCGTTTCCCGAGCCCGGGCGAGCGGGCTCGTCAGGAGATGGGTCGGAGTGAGCCCCATCCGCGCCAGGCCCCGCGCGATGACCTCGTGCGCGCGGCGCCCCTCCGCCGTCAGCGGGCGCAGACGATCGTCCGGATACCGCTGCGGGTCAGGATCGCCGGCGTCGGCGTGACGGATCAGGATCAGCCTCAACTTGCCTCTCCCCCGACCTTGACGCGTTCGCGGCGCGAACGATACTATCGGGGCGCGTTTTTGTCAATTCGATGGCGCGAGTTTCTAGGAACCTGTCCTCTTACTGGCTCGGTTGCCGCGCGTGGCGCCTCCGAGCGCGCACACCCAGTTCATGGGTACCCGGCCCGCGCAATTGACTCGGGCCTCGCCTCGTGGCTGTCACTTACTCGGGTCTCGCCTCGCCGCTGGCGCAGGCGATGAAGCTGCCTACGCCGAAGCGCCTCGGCTCGAACTGCCACGCCTGTGGCTCGTCGGCAGCCCCTCGGCTCGAACCACCATTCCTGCGGGAGGCCTCGGAGGGGGACACCCACGGCGTCGCCGTGGGTACCCGGGCCCCCTCCGATTGTCCTAGGTGTCGCTGACCACGCTGGTCCAGGCGCTGGTTTCGGGGGCCCTGCTCGGGTGCTTCTACACCCTGATGGCGCTGGCCTTCTCGATGATCCTGGGCGTCACGCGCTCGCTGAACCTGGCCCACGGCGAGCTGATCATCCTGGGTGGCTACGTCGGCTACTGGCTCTGGCTCGGCCTCGGCGTACACCCGCTCCTGCTCGTCCCCGTGTCCGCGGTCGCGCTCCTGCCGCTGGCCTTCGTGTGGCAGTGGCTCCTCCACCGGGTTCCAGAACCCAAGGAGCTGAACAGCCTGGTCCTGACCTTCGGGCTCTCGCTCCTCCTCCAGAACGTGATGCTGGGGCTCTGGCGCGGCGACTACCGGCTGATCGCGAGTGAGTCGCTCACCGGAAGCGTCCGCGTTGGCGGCGTGAGCGTGAACCAGGGTCGGCTCCTCGTCGCGGCCGCCGCCGTCGTGGCGGTGGGCGGGCTCTGGCTGGGGCTGACCCGCACGCGCTGGGGGCGGGCGGTGCGCGCGACGAGCCTGGACCGGGAGGCGGCCGCGCTCCTCGGGATCAACGTGGACAGCGCGGCGCGGACGACCTTCCTGCTCGCCCTCGCGCTGGCCGGCGGCGCGGGCGTCCTCTTCGCCACGCTCCACTACGTCTATCCCGCCGCCGGCGTCGAGCTGACGCTCCTGGCGATCGTTCTCACCATCTGGGCCGGCGTGGGCCGGCTCGGGAGCGTCCTCCTCGCGGGCGTCCTCCTCGGGGTCGTCGAGTCGCTCACGGTCGCGTGGACCGGGCCGAGCTGGCGTGAGCTGGTCGTGGCGCTTCTCCTCCTCGGCTCGCTGCTCGCGCGCTCCGGAGGGCTGGCGCGCGGGTGGACCCAGTGACGGCCCCCGGCGCGTGGATCGCGGGCGGGCTCGGCGTACTCCTGCTCGTCGCCGCGCCGCCCCTCACGGGCTTCCACCCCTACTACCTGTACCTGCTCTCGACGGCCTTTCTCTTCGCCACGCTCGCCGCCGCCTGGAACCTCCTCGCCTATGCCGGCCAGATCTCCTTCGGCCACGCCGCCTTCTTCGGTCTCGGCGCCTACGCGGCGGCGCTCACCTCCCTCGCCGGCCTGTCGCCGTGGGGCGCCATCGGTGTCGGCGGGCTCGTGGGGGCCCTCGGCGCTCTCGGGATCGGTCTCGCATCCGCCAGGCTGCGGGGCGCTTACCTGGCGCTCGCGACGCTCGCGTACGCCGAGGCGTGGCGGGGCGTCGCCCTCAACTGGACCGGGCTCACCGGCGGCGGCTCGGGCCTCATCGGCATCCCGCCGCTCACCGGGCTCGAGTGGCTCCCCCTGGATCTGGCCCGAGGCCGCGCGGGGGGCTACTACCTCTCCCTCGCGTTCCTGCTGGCCGTGCTCGGAAGCTTCGCCGCGGTCCTGCGCTCGCGCGTGGGTCTCGCCTTCGCCGCCGTGAGGGAGGAGGAAGAACGCGCCGGCCTGCTCGGCCTCCGGCCGCTCCCCTGGAAGCTCCTCGCCTTCGCCCTCTCGGCGCTCTTCACAGCCCTGGCCGGTGGCCTTTACGTCCACACGGTTCGGGTGGTCGAGCCCGATCTCGTGTTCAGCCGACACTTCTCGATCCTGCCGCTCGTCATGGCGACCGTCGGCGGCCTCCACAGCCTCGTCGGCCCCGTGGCCGCCGCCCTCGCCCTCTACCTCCTGAGCGAACTGGTCTTTCACCCCTACGCCCCCGCCCTCCACCAGTTTCCCTACGCCCTGGCGCTGGTCGCCGTCGTGCTCTATCTGCCCGGCGGGCTCGCGGGCCTGCTGACGAGGCGCAGACGTGCCGCTCCTTGAAGGCCGGGGCCTCTCCATGGCCTTCGGGGGCCTCCTCGCCCTCCGGGGCGTGGACGTCGCGGTGGAGGAGCACCAGCTCGTCGGTCTCCTCGGCCCCAACGGTTCCGGGAAGACGACGCTCTTCAACGTTCTCTCCGGTCTGCTGAGGCCGACGGCGGGCGAGGTCTGGTTCAGGGGGCAGCGGGTCACCGAGGCCTCGCCCTGGGACCTCGCGCGTCTCGGGATCGGCCGCACCTTCCAGATCGCCCGCCCCTTCAGCCATCTGACCGCGATGGACAACGTCCTGGTCGGCGTCACGTTCCGCTCGCAGCATCGCTACCGTCGGGCCCAGGACCGCCGGCGCGAGACCGAACGGCTCCTCGCCATCGTGGGGCTCAGCGAAAAGGCAGGATCGCGGGCCTATGAGCTCTCGCTGGGGGAGCGGAAGCGCCTCGAGCTGGCCATAGCCCTCTCCACGCGCCCCACGCTCCTCCTCCTGGACGAGCTGGCCTCGGGGCTTTCGCCCAAGGGCCGGGAGGAGGTCATCCGCTTTTATGGTCGCCTCCGCGAGCGCGGGCTCACGATCTTCGCCGTGGAGCATTCCTTCAGGGTGCTGGCCGAGGTGGCTGACCGGCTCGTGGTCCTGGACCAGGGGACGATCGTGGCCGACGGCCGGCCGGCGGCCGTCCTGGGATCCCGGCGCGTGCTCGACGCCTACCTGGGCGGGGACGACGATTAATGAACGGGCCGCTCCTCGTTGTCGACGGCGTCTACGCGGGGTACGACGACCTTCTGGTTCTCAGGAACTGCTCCCTCGAGGTCAGGCGCGGCGAGTTCGTCGCCCTCGTCGGGCCCAACGGCGCGGGGAAGTCCACCCTGCTGCGGACGATCACCGGGCTCCTGGTCCCGCGGGTCGGCACGATCGGGCTCGACGGGCAGCCGATCAACGGGCTGCCGCCCTACGAAGTCGCCGCCCGCGGCATCTCCCTGGTCCCTGAGGGACGCCGGCTCTTCGCCCCGCTGGCCGTGCGGGAAAACCTCGAGCTGGGCGCCTTCCTCCCGCGCGCGTACGCTCAACGCGAAGAGACGCTCCGCCTGATCTTCAGGATCTTCCCTATCCTGCAGGACAAGCAAAACGCCCCGGCGAGCGTCCTCTCCGGGGGGGAGCAGCAGATGCTGGCGCTGGCGCGCGCGCTCATGTCGCGGCCGCGCCTGCTCTGCCTGGATGACCCGTTCCTCGGGCTCGCGCGCCAGGTGACCACCCGCTTCTGCCAGGCGATCCGCACGATCACCTCCGAGGGGATGACGATCCTGGCTGCGGGGCAGCACGTCCGCCGGCTCCTCCGCCTGGCCCACCGCGCGTACCTGCTGGACGGCGGTCAGATCGTGCTCTCCGGATCGGGAGCCGAGCTCCTCGACGACGCTCGCCTGCGGCGGACGCTGCTCGAGCTGATCCCCGAGATCGACCCGCCCATGGGGTGAGCCGGCTCCTGCTGCTCGGCGCCGTCGTCCTCTTCGTGGCCGGCGGCCCACGCCTGGCCCGCCTGCTTGGCGCCCTCCTCCTCGCCATGGACCTCGTGGCTCCGGGAGCGCGCCCCGCGCTCAAGGCCGCGGCCGTCAGCGAGGTGAGGATCGGGTCCGGCGTCGGCTCCCTCTACCGCGCCGAGGGCCCCGGGTGCGCCGGCCTCGTCCTGGTCCACGGCCTTTCGCGCCAGGGGCAGGCCCACCCCTCCTTCCAGCGGATGGCTCGAGCCCTCGCGCGGGCTGGCTTTCTGGTGCTGGCTCCCGATTTCCCGCGCCTCCGGGCGTTCCAGCTGGCCGAGTCGGACGTGGCCCTCGTGGTGGACGCGGTGAAGCTGCTGGGGCGGGAGACGCCGGGCCCCCTCGGGATCCTCGGGTTCTCCTTCGGGGCTGGCCCCGCCGTCCTGGCTGCCGCGGATCCCGGCATCCGCGAGCGGGTGGCGCTCGTGGGAAGCTTCGGCGGCTACTGGGACCTGAGGCGCGTCATCATCTTCATCGCCACGGGCTGGTACGAGGAAGACGGCGAGTGGCGGCGCGCCCGGCCGGAGGAGTACAACCGCTGGAAGCTCCTCGCGGCGCTTACGCCGCACGTGGCGGACCCCGAAGAACGGCGCCGGCTCGAGTACCTCGCGGAACTGAAGCTCGCCGATCCGGGCGCCGACGTGGGCGCGCACACGTCGCGCCTCGGGGTCGAGGGCAGGCGGTTCCTGCAGCTGGTCGAGAGTCGGGAGCTGGAACAGGTGGCGGCGCTCATGGATGCGCTCCCGCTGGCGACCAAGGAGCGGTTCCGTCGCCTCTCCCCCGCGAGCCGCATCGGCGAGGTACGGGCCCGCCTCCTCGTCGCCCACGGCGCGGCGGACAGCTCGATCCCGTACACGGAGAGCGTCCGGCTCGCGCGCGCCGCGCCCGCCCTCGGGACGCTCGTGGTGTTCGGGGGGCTGGCCCACGTCTTTCCGTCCGAGAGCGGGTGGGCGCGGTGGCTCGGGCGTCTGGAGGACGGAGGCCGGCTGGTCGGGCTCCTCGACGACCTCCTCGCCCTCTGCCGCCGTTAGTTCCCTCGGCGCCTGCAAACGAGACGTTTGTAGGCGGTGGTTGTCAGCCGCGCCTTCCGAACTTCCTCACGTTCAGCGCCTTCCACTGTAGCAACGGCTGCTCACGCACCAATACCAGATGGGTCGAAAAGAAGTCCAAGGGCTTCACTTGAGGATGTTCTCCGCAACCACCAACATTTCGCCAGTTATGGAGGCAATTTATCAATCCACCGCCCGCGGGTCCGACATCAAAAGGTACCCATCCCCAAACGAATTCCATTGCGACTTGGTTACATGCTTGTCCGGATACAACCATTCTTCGCGTGCTGCCGCGACGTAGCGCAGTGCTTCGCTCTTGATAATAAAATTAATCTCCCGAACCTCCTGCTCACTCAGATGACGCAGCGTCTGTGACCTGCCCCCAGAATTCGGCCACTCCGGTTGAGAGTCCGGCTGGCTCGGCCCGGTTCAACGTGAGTTGCTAGGTCTCCTCGGCGGTGGCCGCCCAAAGCAGCTTACAGGCCGGCCTCCGCTCGTGATGCATTTAAGCCGAGCGGCCCAGCGCTGCCTCCGCCTGCGCCAGCCAGCGAGCGGGCACCGCCATTAGCTTCGAAGGCGGGCTCTGCGCCGTGACGTGACTCGAGGCGGTTGGTCAGAGGTAGCCATAGGT
>JACQWB010000056.1 GCA_016209385.1 Candidatus Rokuibacteriota bacterium | reverse complement strand
GCTGCCAGGCGGTGGTCAAGGGCGACGTGGTGGTCGAGATACCCTGAGAGGGGCAGTTCGAGCCGAGCGATGTCGGCCATGCCGCAGGCAGGCCCGGCACGAGGCGAGGCCCGAGTAGATGTTCGAGCCGAGGGCCGTCGGCCATGCCGCAGGCAGGCCCGGCACGAGGCGAGGCCCGAGTAAAGAGGGACCCATGGGGCTGACGTGGAAGGATGCCGAGGACATCGCGATCGCGCTGGCGGACAAGTTTCCGGACACGGACCCGCTCACGGTGCGCTTCACCGACCTTCAGCGCTGGGTGACGGAGCTGCCGGACTTCGCCGAGGACCCGAAGGGCTCCAACGAGAGCATCCTGGAGGCGATCCAGATGGCCTGGTATGACGAATACAAAAACCGATAGTTTTTGTTTTTGCTCCGCCGGGGGAGGGCCCGGAGGGGGTGGGGACCCCCTCCGGTATGGCTACCAGGAAATGACAGAATCGGCGGTGAAGATGAGGTCGAGGAGGTCGGAGTAGGTGAGATCGCCGTCGGCCCCCGCGTCGGCGAGCCGGCGGACCGTGACCCCGTTGGGAAGACGCGGAGCCGGCACGCCATGGAGGAGGACCACGGTGACAGCGGTCTCGGGCGCGCGGGACTGCGTCTCGATCGCGGAGAGCGCGGTCGGGGAGGGCGGGGACTTGAGCAGGTGGAGCACGCGGGGCATCAGAAGACGATGAAGCGTTCGGCTTTCGCCAGCAGCCCTGCGAGCGCGTCCGCGGAGACAGGGACGACCGCATGTCCCTCCACGTTCCAGTCCGCGGCATCCGCCGGGAGGGCCGAGCCCTCGACGTGGAACGGGATGCCGAGCTTCCTCAGGCTCTCGCGGAACTTGGCGATGTCGTCGCCGTCCACGAGCTCGTCCGTGTCCGCGTCCAGGAGGTGCACGGCGGGACCCGTGAGCACGATGGTTACGTCGTTCTCCCCGGCGGCGACGCCGAGCGCGATCCGCATCGCCTCGAACGCGCGGCCCGAGGTGCGCGGGTCCTCCGAGATGAGGACCAGGACGGCTCGGGATCCGGCCACGGCGTCAGTTGAGCGCGACGAAGCGCTCGCAGCCGTTGATCAGGTCGGTCAGGACCACCAGGCCGGAGTAGGTGAAGGTGTCGGGATCGGAGAGCGCGATCCCGCGCTTCTGGCAGCCGTAGGCGCAGACGAAGAGCTTGGCGCCCCGACGCGCCAGCTCGCGGATCTCCGGTCGGTCCTTGGCGGCGACGCCGTCGTCGATCAGGTAGAGGTAGACGTCGGTGCCACGGTCGAGAGCCGTGCGCGAGAGCGTGGCGAGCGTCCGGAGGTTCGGGTGATCCGGCTTCGTCGAGAGCATAAGGCCGAGCTTCCGCCTGCGGAGATCCATACGACCCCGAGGCTATCACCGGGCCGGAGCACTGTCAACGCCGGCAGTGGAGGTGTGACGGAAACGCTGGCTGCGTGCGGCGGGCCGACCGGCTGAGCCGCGGCCGGAGAGGACGACAATGCATCGAGTGTACCTGGATCACAACGCGTCCACGTGGGTTCACCCCGAGGTCATCGAGGCGATGCTCCCGTACTTCGGGGAGCGCTTCGGCAATCCTTCCAGCATCCACGCCTTCGGGCGCGAGTCGCGCGAGGGCGTGGAGGTCGCGCGGGAGACCATCGCCGCGTTCCTCCGCGTCGGGAAGGACGAGATCGTGTTCACCTCCGGCGGGACCGAGTCCGACAACCTGGCTATCAAGGGCGTCGCTGCCGCCCGCGGTTCGGGCCACATCATCACCTCGCAGATCGAACACCACGCGGTCCTCCGGACCTGCCAGGCGCTCGAGGCCCAGGGCTTCGCGGTGACCTACCTCCCGGTGGATCAGGACGGGCTGGTGGAGGCGGAGGAGGTGCGGCACGCCATCCGAGCCGACACGATCCTGATCACGGTCATGCACGCCAACAGCGAGGTGGGGACGATCCAGCCGATCGACGCCATCGGGCTGATCGCGCGGGACCACGGGATCCCCTTCCATACGGATGCCGTTCAGACCTTCGGCAAGGTGCCGATCGACGTGGACGGGTTCGGCATCGACCTGCTCTCGTTCTCGAGCCACAAGATCTACGGGCCCAAGGGGATCGCCGGGTTGTACATCCGCAAGGGGACCAAGATGGTCTCGGTCCAGCACGGGGGCGAGCACGAGCGCCGCCGCCGCGCCGGGACCGAGAACGTGCCGGGCATCGTGGGCTTCGGCAAGGCGGTCGAGATCCGCGCCCGCGACATGGAGGGCGAGGCCGCGCGCGTGCGGGCGCTGCGGGACAGCCTCTGGGAAGGGACCCTGGCCCGGGTCCCCGAGGTGAGGCTCAACGGGCACCCCACCCGTCGGCTCCCCGGCACCCTGAACCTCTGCTTCCGGCACGTCGAGTCCGAATCCATCGTCCTGGGCCTCGACCTGAAGGGCGTCGCGGTCTCGGCGGGCTCGGCCTGCACCGCCGGGAACGTGGAGCCGTCCCACGTCCTGGTCGCCATGGGTGTGCCCCTCGACTGGGCGATGGGGGCGGTGCGCGCCACGCTCGGGCGGACCAACACGGAGGCGGACATCGCGTACGTGCTGGAGGTCCTCCCGCCCGTCGTCGAGCGGCTCCGGAGCCTCTCGCCCGCGTCGGTGTCGTGAGGCACTCGGAGGGAGGCGCACCCACGCCGACCCCCTGCGCTGGCGCGCGCACCCACTTCGTGGGTACCCGGCGCGGGTACCCACCGGCGGCGTGGGTGGGCGCTCGAAACGAGCCGGAGGCATCGCGCGAGGGATTATGAGGTACAGCACGACGCTGGTGGAGCATTTCCGCAACCCCCGCAACGTCGGGATGATGCAGAATCCCGACGCTGTCGGCGAGGATGAGTACGGCGGCTGCGGCGACGTGGTCAGGTTCTACCTGAGGGTCCGGGACGGCAAGGTCGCGGAGGCGCGCTTCCAGACCTACGGCTGCGGGCCCACGATCGCGGCGGCCAGCGTCGGAAGCGAGCTGGCGACGGGGCGCGCCGTCGAGCAGGTGCTGGACCTGACGGCGGCCGACGTGGAGGCCGCGGTGGATGGGCTTCCGGATGATCGGCGTCACGCCGCTGACATCGTGCGGGGAGCCCTCCTGGCGGCGGCCCGGGACTATCTGGGCCGCCAGAGCGCGGCGGTGGCTTCGGGAGGAGGAGTGCAGCGTGTTTGAGACGATGCGGCGGGATATCCAGGCGGCCCTCGAGCGCGACCCCGCGGCCCGCAGCCGCTGGGAGGTGGTCCTGTGCTACCCCGGTGTGCACGCGCTCTGGTGCTACCGGGTCGCCCACGGGTTCTGGCGCCGGGGGTGGGTCGTGACCGCGCGGTTCATCTCTCACCTGGGGCGCTTCTCCACCGGGATCGAGATCCACCCCGGCGCGACGATCGGACCCGGGCTGTTCATCGACCACGGCATGGGCGTGGTCATCGGCGAGACGACCGGGATCGGCGAGAACTGCACGCTCTACCAGGGGGTGACGCTCGGCGGGACCAGCCTCAAGCGGGAGAAGCGTCACCCGACGCTCGGCGACAACGTGGTCGTGGGGACGGGCGCAGCCATCCTCGGTGCGATCAGGATCGGGGACGGTAGCCGGGTCGGGGGCGGGTCGGTCGTCGTCAGCGACGTCCCGCCGAACTCGGTGGTGGTCGGGATCCCGGGGAAGGTGATCTACCGCGACGGCCAACGCGTCGGCGCGGGAATCGATCTCGAGCACACGGACCTCCCCGATCCGGTCTTCAAGGCGATCGAGCAGCTCCTGGAGCGGATCCGCGGGCTCGAGGCCGAGGTCGCGGCGCTGCAGAAGCGGCTCGACGAGGCGAGGGTCGACTCCGGATGATCGACCGCGCCGCCGCCTGGCGAGTGCTCACCGAGTTCACGCGCTCTGACAGCCTCCGCAAGCACGCGCTCGCGGTGGAGGCCTCCATGCGCGCGTACGCGCACAGGTACGGCGGCGACCGGGAGACGTGGGGCATCGTGGGAATGCTCCACGACTTCGATTACGAGATTCACCCGACCGCCCCGCAGCACCCGATGAAAGGGGCGGAGATGCTCCGGGCCCGCGGCGTCCCCGAGCCGATGATCTACGCGATCCTCAGCCACGCAGACTACTCCGGCTGTCCCCGGGTCTCCCTCCTGGACCGGGCCATTTACGCCTGCGACGAGCTGTCGGGCTTCGTCACCGCCTGCGCCCTCGTTCGTCCCGGCAGGGCCATCGCCGGGCTGGAGCCGGCCTCGGTGAAGAAGAAGCTCAAGGACAAAGGCTTCGCGCGGAGCGTGAACCGGGATGATGTCTACCGTGGAGCCGAGGAACTGGGCGTGGATCTGGATGAGCACATCGCCTTCGTGGTCGAGGCCCTCGGGGGCGTCGCCGCCCAGATCGGCCTCGCCGGTCCAGCCACCTAGTGCCGCGTGTGGTGCCGCCGGCGCACGGTCGCGCCATCGTCCACGTGGACATGGACGCGTTCTACGCCTCGGTGGAGCAGCGCGATCGCCCTGAGCTCCGGGGAAAACCGGTGATCGTAGGTGCCGACCCCCGTGGGCGTGGGGTCGTGTCGGCAGCGTCCTACGAGGCCCGGCGCTTCGGCGTCCACTCGGCCATGCCGATCTCACGCGCGGCGCGGCTCTGCCCGCAGGCCGTCTTCCTCGCCGTGGACATGGAGAAGTACGCGCGCGTCTCCAAGGAGATCATGGCCATCCTGGCCGAGTACTCGCCCCTTATCGAGCCCCTCTCCCTGGACGAGGCGTTCCTCGACGTCACCGGGAGCGAGCGGCTCTCTGGCCCGCCGCTCGAGCTCGCGCGGACCATCAAGCGCCGCATCCGTGAGGAGGTCGGGCTGACGGCGTCGGCCGGCGTGGCGCCGAACAAGTTCCTCGCCAAGCTCGCCTCCGACCTGGAGAAGCCCGACGGCCTGGTGGAGGTACGCCCCGGTGAGGAGGCGACGTTCCTGCACCCGCTCCCGGTGGAGCGGCTCTGGGGCGTCGGGCGCGTAACGGCGGCCGCCCTCAGACGCATGGGGATCGAGACCATCGGCCAGCTCGCTCGGGTTCCCGTGGGCGTCCTCGAGCGGCGATTCGGGAAGACGGGCTCCCACCTCCACGAGCTGGCGTGGGGGCGGGACGACCGCCCCGTGGAGCCGTGGGCGCCGCCCAAGTCGATGGGGGCGGAGGAGACGTTCCCCAACGATCATCGAGACGTCGGCCGCCTCGAGCTCACGCTCCGCGCCCAGGCCGAGCGGGTGGCCCGCGAGCTCCGCGACGACGGCTACAGCGGGCGGACCGTCACGCTGAAGCTCCGATTCAGAGACTTCCGCACCCTCACCCGCAGCCACACGGGAGAGCCGACCCAGGACGGGCTGGAGATCTACTGCCGCGCGCGGAGCCTCCTGGGACGGGTGCCACTCACACAGCCGGTGAGGCTCATCGGGCTGTCGGTTTCGGGGCTCGCCGCCCGCGACTCGGGCCAGCTCGACCTGTTTGCCGAGCCCGCAGCCCGACGCGCGCGGCTGGCCGGGGCCGTCGACACGCTGGCGCGGCGCTTCGGCGAGGGCACCGTCATCCCCGCCACACTCGTGTCGCGGCGCCGGTGATCGGGCCCTGGAAATGCCGGGCGGTTCGCCGGAGCGATCCTGCCGCGGCGCGAGGGGTTTGGTCGGCCAGCCGGTTCGTTGACACCTGCCGGGCTTTCTCCTACAATCGCGACTGACCCGTCATTCAACAACATTCCTCGGCGACAGATGGGGCGGTCCCGAGCCGATCGGGCGAACCTGGCCAGAAGCCCTTAGCGAAGTCCCAAGAGGAGGGTCCGTCATGCGAGCCAAAGCCGTCGCGTTGCTCTTGCTGCTGACCGTTCTGTTCTCCGGAGCCGCCTGGGCTCAGAGCCGGGTCCCGGGCGTCACCGACACGGAGGTCGTGATCGGCCTGACCACGCCGCTGTCGGGGCCCGCGGCCGCCTGGGGGAACACCGCCGTCGCGATGGAGGCCTGGGCGAAGTACGTCAACGACCAGGGCGGGGTCCACGGGCGGAAGATCAAGACGGTCCTGAAGGATGACGGCTATGTCCCCGGCCGGGCGGTGGCAAACCTTACCGAGATGAAGGACAGCGTCTTCTGCGTGGTCGGGCTCCTCGGCTCCGCCATCCTGAACGCGTCCAAGGACCTGGTAGCGGAGGCGAAGCTCCCGGTCATCAACCCGTACGGGAACCCCGCCATCTGGGAGCGGCAGCCCCCGGACAAGCGGCGCTACGTCTTCGTCAACTACCCAGACTACGTCGACGAGGGGGACTTCCTGGTCACCCACGCCGTGAACAAGCTAGGCGCCAAGAAGATCGCGGTCTTCTTCCAGAACGACGAGTACGGCAAGGGCGGGCTCGAGGGCGTGAAGAAGGGCCTCCGGGGGCTCGGCGGCAAGGGCTCGATTGTCGCCGAGGTCTCCTACGAGCTGACCGACCGCGAGATGGGGACCCACGCCCTGAAGGTCAAGGACTCAGCCGCCGACACGGTCATCTTCTACTCGACGATCACCCACGGCGCCAACCTGATCAAGGAGATGACGAAGGTCGGGTACCGGCCGAAGCTGGTCTCGTCGTTCCCGATGGGCGACCACCACATCATGTTCAGGCTCCTGGGCGACCTCTGGGAGGGCGCCCATGTCAATGTGCTCGGCACCATCGTGGGGGAGCCGGAAGCCGACAAGATCGTCGCGATCCTGCTGAAGTACGAGGCCAAGCTGAAGGGAAAGGAGAGTACGGCCCTGGCGGGAGCGGTTCCCATGATGCTGGCCGTTGAGGGGCTCAAGCGCGCCGGCCGGAACCTGACCCGCGAGACGTTCGTCGAGGCCATGGAGACGATCAAGGACTACGTGCCCGAGAAGCTCACCGCCCCGATCACGTTCGGCCCGAACCGCCGCCACGGCCTGAACGCCGTGCGGCTGATGCGAGCGGAGAAGGGCAACCTGGTTCAGGTGACCGGTTACCAGATCTTCCCGCCGCACTTCTAGGAGCGCGTCGGGACAGCAGCGGTTCGAGCGCCCACCGGCGGCTTCGCCGCGGGTACCCGGCGGGCGCAATCTACTCGGGCCTCGCGCGGCGGGTGGCCTGCCTCACGGCATGGCCGAACCCGCCACGCTCGAACTGCGACTCGGGCCTCGCGCGGCGCGACCCGCCCGACCCAGCTTCGCTGGGTACCCCGGGTGCCCGCTGCCTCCCGGGTTCGAGCGCGCACCCGCGAGACCCACGCCCTCCGGGCGTGGGTACTCCGCGCGGGTACCCGGCCCGCGCAATCCAGGGGGGAGGCTTCGGAGGGGGCCGTCGAGGTCCCCTCCGATTACTAAATGGGACGGCTCTTAGAGGTCAAGGACCTCTCGCTGAGCTTCGGCGGGATCAAGGCTCTGGCCGGAGTCTCCATGGCGATCATCGACGGGGAGACCCTGGCTGTGATCGGTCCGAACGGCTCCGGCAAGACCTCGCTGTTCAACTGCATCACCGGGATCTATCGCCCCTCCGCGGGGGCGATCACCTTCAAGGGGGAGAGCCTGCTCCGGCTCTCCCCCGACGCGGTGACCCGGCGCGGGATCGCCCGGACTTTCCAGAACCTCCGGCTGTTTCTCAACATGACGGTCCTCGACAACCTGCTGCTGGGCCGTCATATCCACTTCAGGAAGCACTTCCTCGAGGCGCTCCTGCGGCTGCGCGCCGAGGAGGTGCGGCACCGCCGGCGCTGCGAGGAGATCATCGAGTTCCTGAACCTGGAGCCGTACCGGAAAAGTCGGGTCGCCGACTGCCCCTTCGGGGTGCAGAAGAAGATCGAGCTGGGCCGGGCACTGGCCACGGAGCCGGCGCTACTGCTCCTGGATGAGCCGGTCTCCGGGCTCACCGCCGAGGAAAAAGAGGAGGTCGGGTACTGGATCCATGAGATCCGCGGCCGCCTCGGTATCACGATCCTCCTGGTGGAGCACGACCTGCGCGTGGCGTCGCGGCTGGCCAGTCGCATGCTCGCGCTGGATCACGGCGTCAAGATGGCGGAGGGGACCCCGGAGGAGGTCAAGCGGCACCCCGACGTGATCAGGGCGTACCTGGGGGAGTAAATGCACCGCGCGGCAGCCCGTCGATGGTGCGGCAGGCGTGCAGGCGCGCGGAGTCGAGCGCGCACCCACCGCTCCGCGGTGGGTACCCGGCCCGCGCAACCCTCGGGGGGAGGTATCGGAAGGGGGGCGGAGCCCCCCTCCGAGGAGATCAAGGCGTACCTGGGCGAATGACGATGCCGGATCTCCAGGCCTCCAAGCCGCTCCTCAGGGTCTCGAGTATCGAGACGCTCTACTTCGATCGGATCTACGCCCTGTTCGGCGTGTCCCTGGAGGTGCAGGAGGGGCAGATCTTCGCGGTCCTCGGGCCAAACGGCGCCGGCAAGACCACGCTCCTGAAGACGCTCGCCGGGCTCCTCAAGGACCAGCCGAAGAAGGGGACCATCGCGTTTCGCGGCCAGCGGATCGAGCGGCGGGCGCCCGAGACGGTCGCCAACCTCGGCATCGTATACGTGCCCGAAGATCGGGGTCTCTTCCGGGAACTCACCGTCGCCGAGAACCTCGAGCTCGGGCTCTGGGGCCGCCGGGACGACGGGATCAAGCGGGACCTCGACTTCGTCTACGGCATGTTTCCAATCCTGGAGGAGCGGGCCCGGCAGCAGGCGGAAACCCTGTCGGGCGGCGAGCAGCAGATGCTGGCGCTCGGCCGGGCCATGCTCAGGCGGCCACGACTCCTGATGCTCGACGAGCCGTCGCTCGGGCTGGCGCCGCAGGTCGCCAAGGCGGTCTTCGACGCGCTCCGGACGATCAGCGGGACCGGGACCACGATCCTCCTCGTCGAGCAGAACGCGCGGCTCGCGCTGAAGATCGCCGACCAGGCGGCGATCCTGGAGGCGGGGCGGGTCGTCCTCCAGGGGAGCGCAAAGGAGCTCGAGGCCAACCAGGACGTCCGGGAGGTATATCTGGGACTCGGGACCGCCGACGCGGGCTCCCCGAGAGGATGGCGGCTCTACCGGAAACGGAGGCGATGGTGATGACAACAACGGCCACGCGGACCCTTCCAGATCTTTTCTGCCAACAGGTGAGACGCGGGGGCGAGCGTCTCGCGGTCCGCTTCAAGAAGTACGGCATCTGGCACCGGGTCTCCTGGCGCCAGTACGGCGAGGAGGTCGACAAAGTGGCTGCGGCGCTCCTGGCCTTTGGCTTCCATCCCGAGGAGAACGTGGCGGTCCTCGGCGAGAACCGGCCGGAGTGGCTGTACTGCCACCTGGGCATCATGTCCGTCGGCGGCGCCACGTGTGGGATCTATCCGACCTCGGCGCCCGAGCAGATCCGGTACCTGCTCAACCACTCGGAGGCCCGCCTGCTCTTTCTCGAGAACGACGAGCAGCTCGACAAGGCCCTCGCTATCCTCTCGGAGACCCGGGTGCAGCGGGTCGTCGTATGGGACGCCAAAGGCCTCTGGGGGTTCTCCGACGACCGGGTGCAGTTCCTCGACGATTTCGTCAAGCAGGGACAGATGTTCCTCGAGGCCCACCCGGGTTGCCTCGACGAGCGCCGGGCGGCCATCCGCCCCGACGACACGGCCATGATCATCTACACGTCGGGGACCACGGGCCCGCCCAAGGGGGCGATGCTCTCCCACGCCAACATCCTGTGGGTCACCCGCGCGCTGCTCCAGGCCAACGCGCTCCGGCGGGACGACGAGGTCGTCTCCTACCTGCCCTTCGCCCATATCTACGAGAACCTGGTCTCGGTGTTCCAGGCCATCCACCTCGGCTACGTCGTGAACTTCGTCGAGAGCCTGGATACCCTCTTCCAGAACCTCCGCGAGATCTCCCCGACCTACTTCGCCAGCGTGCCGCGGATCTGGGAGAAGCTGGCCTCCACGGTCGAGCTGCGCATGGACGATTCCACGTGGCTCAAACGGACCGTGTACCGGCTCGCCGTCGCCATCGGGCGGCGGCACGCGCGTGCGCTGAACGCGGGGAGGCGCGCGGGTCTTCCGCTGACGCTGCTCTATCGCCTCGCCTCCTGGGCCGTCCTCCACCCGCTCAAGCGGCGGCTCGGGTTCGAACGGACGCGCATCGCCGTCTGCGGCGCCGCACCGGCTTCCCCGGAGCTGTTCGAGTACTACCACGCGCTGGGGATCCCGCTGATCGAGGGCTACGGTCAGACGGAGTCCAGCGGCGTCATCTCGGTCAACATGCTGGAACGCCCGCGGGTCGGTACCGTGGGGCCGCCGATCCCCGGTATCGAGGTGGCGCTGGCCGACGACGGCGAGATCCTCACCCGCGGCCCCCATGTCTTCAAAGGCTACTTCAAGGATCCTGAGCTGACTGCCCAGACGATCGATGGTCAGGGCTGGCTCCATACCGGCGACATCGGGGCCTGGGAGGAGGGCTACCTGAAGATCCTCGATCGGAAGAAAGACATCATCATCACGGCCGGCGGCAAGAACATCGCGCCTGCCTACATCGAGAACAAGCTGAAGTTCAGCCCCTACATCCAGGACGCGGTCGTGATCGGCGACCGGAAGAAGTACCTCGTGGCGCTGCTCCTGATCGACGAGGACAACGTCACCAAGTTTGCCCAGGATCACCGGATCCCGTTCGCGACGTTCGCGGACCTGACCCAGACCGCGGAGGTCGAGAGGCTGATCGCGGGCGAGGTGCAGAAGGTCAACGCGACGCTCTCCCAGGTCGAGAGCATCAAGAAGTTCGCGCTGCTCCCCCGCCGGCTCTACGAGGAGGAGGGGGATGTGACGCCCACCAAGAAGGTCAAGCGGCGCCACATCGAGGAGCGCTACGCCGACCTGATCGCGACGCTCTACCGGGGCTGAGCGGTTGGACCTCGTCGAGAGCTACCAGGACGACCTCCGGTTCGCGCGCAAGCCCCTGACGTGGCTGTTGCTGGCGGGGCTCCTGGCCGTGCTGCTGGCGCTCCCCTGGTACGCCCACACCTCCTGGGTCGTCCGCGTCACCGTGATCTGCCTGTACGCCATTGGCGTCATGGGGCAGAACCTCCTGATCGGCTATACGGGACAGATCTCGTTCGGCCAGGCCGGGTTCCTGGCGATCGGCGCCTACACTTTCGGGCATCTCAAGCTCATCGGCGTGCCGTTCTTGCTCGCGCTGCTGGGGGCCGGGATCACCGCCGGGCTCGCGGGCGTGCTGGTCGGCTTCCCGTCGCTCCGGTTGAAGGGCCCCTACCTGGCCATCGCCACCTTGGGCTTCGGGATCGCCGTGTATCAGATCTTCGCGAACTCGGAAATCCTGTCCGGCGGGCGCTCGGGGTTGGCGGTCCCGAAGCTGGCTCCGGCGTTCGGCGTCTCGCGGGAGGTCTACGTCTACTACATTTACGTGGGCCTCCTCCTCGTGTTCACCGCCGCCACGTACAATCTGATTTCCTCCTACGTGGGCCGCGCCTTCGTCGCGATCAGGGACAGCGACATCGCCGCCGAGGTCATGGGGGTGAACCTGAGCCGCTACAAGCTCCTGGCCTTCGCCGTCTCGTCCTTCTATACGGGCGTTCACGGGGGGCTGTTCGCGCAATTCTTGGGTCATCTGGAGCCCCAGACGTTCAACGTCGCCGAATCCCTCACGCTCTTCGTCGCTGTGATCGTCGGCGGACTCGCGTCCGTTGAAGGCTCGATCCTCGGAGCCGCCTTCGTGATCCTGGTGCCGACCCTCCTGAGCGAGTACCGCTGGTTCGTCCCGGTCCTCTTCGGCGTCACGATCCTGGTCGTCCTGATCTTCGAGCCGCTCGGCCTCGCCGGCCGCTGGCTGAAGACCCGGCTCTACTTCCAGCTCTGGCCCTTCCGGTGACGGGGTAACCGATGGAACGGCTGCTCCAGTACGTGCTCACCGGGCTCTCCGCGGGGAGCCTCTACGCGCTGGTGGCCCTCGGCATCGTGCTGATCTACCGCTCGACGCGGGTCCTCAACTTCGCTCACGGCGACGTCGCGACGCTCGGGACTTTCGTCGCCTTCGCCCTGGTCTCGCAGGGCTACTCCTTCTCCGTCGCGTTTCTTGCCGCGCTCGTCGTGGGCGGCGCGGTGGCGATCGTCTTCTACTTCGGGGTGCTGATCCCGGCGCAGCGCCAGGGCGCCAACCTCCTCGGCCAGATCATCCTCACGCTGGGCCTCGCGCTGATCGCGCAGGGGGTGATCGTCTACGAGTGGGGAGCCGAGCCCGACCGTTTCCCCTTTCCCCTTTCCGACAGCCGCACCTGGAAGGTGGGGCCGGTCTTCGTGAGCGAGCTGGCCCTCGGAACCTTCGGCGCCGGCCTGATCGGGAGCGTGCTCCTGTACCTGCTCGTCCAGAAAACCCGCCTGGGCCTGGCGATGCGCGCGACCTCGGAGAATCTCCAGGCGGCCCAGACCCTCGGCATCCCCACGCGTCGGGTCCTGGGGATCGCCTGGGGGGTGGCGTCGGCTCTCGGTGTGGTAGCGGGGATCTTCCTGGCGCCCGCGCTGCTCCTCGACCCGTTCTTCATGCTCGACCCCTTCCTCAAGGGTTTCGCCGCCGCGGTCCTCGGCGGGCTCATTCTCGGCGTCGCCGAGAGCCTGACGGGCGGCTACCTCACCATCCAGTTCAAGAATACGCTCGCCTTCGTCGTGATCCTCATCGTGCTCCTGGGACGTCCCGAGGGGCTGCTCGGCCACGAGTTCAAGGAGCGTGTCTAAGGATCGGAGGGGGCCTCGACGGCCCCCTCCGAAGCCTCCCCCCAAGATTGCGCGGGCGAAGCCCGCGCTCGGACCGCAGTTCGAGCCGAGGGGCGGCGGCCATGCCGGAGGCAGGCCCGCCACGAGGCG
>JACQWB010000055.1 GCA_016209385.1 Candidatus Rokuibacteriota bacterium | reverse complement strand
CGCCGTACCACCCGAGCCTACGATACTACGACTGCCCCCTTTGGTCCTCCTTTCACCAAATGGGTGCACGACTTGTCAGGTCTGGTGCGGCGTTGGGCTCCTTAGAGCGTTTTTAGGGTTCACGCACGCTTCTTGCCTCCTGATCCCGGGCCGCGTATCCTGTCGCAATACAGGCGCGTCCCTCTACCGGCATAAAAGGCCGCCAGGAGGCCGAAGCGATGAAGTGGCACCCGGTTGCGGAGACCTTCGGAAAATACAAGGAGCTCGCCCTCGGCGCCGTGTTTGGATTGATGGCGGGCCAGGAGCTCCTCGAGATCCTGCTCCTCGAAACGTCAGCGGCAGCGCACACGCGGTTTTCACTCGGCGCCTTCCTCCACCTGGGCCAAGTCCTCCTGATCTTCGCCGGGACATACGTCTTCATCAAAGCCTGGCAGGAGAAGACCGAGCTGATGGACCTTGAGGTCAAGCGGTCCGGCGAGCTGGCGATGGTGGTCCGGACCCTTCAAGAGAAGGAGCGAGCGCTGGCGCGCATGATGGAGCGGCTCAGGGTCGTTCAGGAGGAGGAACGACGGCTGGTAGCCTATGATATCCACGACTGCCTGGCCCAGCTGATCGTGAGCGCCAAGCAGCACTTCGACACCTTCGAGGACCTCCGGCAAAACCAATCCCCCGAGAGCCACCTTGAACTGGAGCGGGGACTCGACCGCTTGGACCGGGCCATTGTCGAGACGCGACGGCTTCTGGCGGCGCTCCGTCCAGGAACCCTGGATTCCCTGGGCTTGATCCCCGCTCTCAGAGCCCTGCTGGACGAGACGAGGCAGGAGGCAGGCTGGGACGCGCAAGTCACTGACGACCTCGGCGACATCCGTCTCCCTCCGACGGTGGAGACCGCGGTCTATCGAATCATCCAAGAGGCCCTGGCCAATGCCGCGAAACATGCCAAGACCTCTCGCGTGAGCGTGGAGCTGCGGAACGAGAGAGACAGGCTGGTCGTGAAGGTCAGCGACTGGGGCGTGGGGTTTCGCGTCGCGGATCGGACCGCGGGCCCGGGCCTGGGTCTCCTCAGCATGCGGGAACGGGCGCGGCTGCTCGGGGGTGCCTGCCACATTGAAAGCGAACCCGGCCTGGGCACGAGGGTGTCAGCGACGATCCCCCTGAGGAACGGCACGGCCGATGGAGAACCCCGCTAGCCCGAAGCCACGCGTGTTGGTGGTCGACGACCATCCCATGGTCAGAGAGGGTATCCGGAGCATGCTGTCCGGCGAGATCGAGGCGTGGGCAGAGGCCGGGAGCGGGGAAGAAGCCCTGAAGAAATTGCCGGAGCTGAGGCCCGACCTGGTCCTGCTCGACGTCCAGCTCCCCGATCTGGACGGGCTGACCGTGCTTCGGCGGATCAAGGCGCTGTCTCCGACCACCAGCGTCCTCATCGTGACCATGCACGACAACCCCGCTTACGTGCAGCAAGCCGTCAAGCTGGGCGCCGCCGGATATGTGCTCAAGGGGATCACCCGACGCGAGCTCCTCGCGGTCCTGCACGCTGTCCGCGAGGGTGAGTCAGTCATCGAGCCTTCCATCCTGAAGCGGCTGCTCGGGGAGGTGACCGTCGAGTCCGGAACACGGGCTGCGTCGGGGGACACCCCTGAACCCCTCACCCGTGTGGAACGGGAAGTCCTCGCGCTCCTGACCGAGGGACTCACCAACAGAGAGATCGCCGAGCGACTCCGGTGGAGCCTCGGGACAGTGAAGAAGTACGTCCAACGCATCCTCGAGAAGCTTCAGGTCTCTGACCGTACGCAAGCCGCAGTCGAGGGAGTCCGGCGAAGGCTGACCGGCTAGCCCGCCTTGCCGTCCCGCCAACCGTGGCCACATGGCCACGAAATCATAGCCGCCTGAGGCTTGACAGCGACAGCCGTCCCGTATAGAGGAAGGTGCGAGGAATGCCGGACCCTCTGGTTCAGCTCCGCTCGGTGAGCCTCGGCTACGGAGGCATCGCGGTCGTCAGAGAGGTGACGCTCACCGTCCATGAGGGGGATTTCCTGGCCTTTGTCGGACCGAACGGGAGCGGCAAAACCACGCTGCTCCGCGCCCTCACCGGAACCCTCGCACCGCTCGGGGGCGAGATCCTCCGGCCCCGCGGCCCGATCGCCTGCGGCTACGTCCCGCAGGAGCGCGATCTCGATCCCGCCTTTCCGTTCTCGGCCCTCGACGTCGTCCTGCTCGGGCGAGTCAGTCGCCTCGGGCCGGGGCGACGCCCGGCGCGCCGCGACCGGGAGATCTGCCTCGACGCGCTGACACGAGTCGGAATGACCTCACTCTCCCGCGCTCCGTTCCAGGACCTCTCGGGTGGCCAGAAGCAGCGCGTCTTGATCGCGCGCGCCCTCGCCACCGAACCCGCGATGCTGGTTCTCGACGAACCCACCAGCGGGATGGACCTCCGCGCCGAGCAGGAGATCATGGACCTCATCGCGGGTCTGCAGCGCCGCCAGCTCACGACGGTCATGGCGAGTCACAACCTCCACGCCGTTGCGCACTGGGCGAAGCGCATCGCCATCGTCGACCGCGAGCGTGAGCTGTTCCGGATCGGCGACGCCTCCGACATCCTCACCGACAAGACCCTCACCGCGCTCTACGGGCTCGACGTGCGGGTCCGGGAGGTGGATGGTCGCAGAACCATCGTGACTGGAGGTGACCCATGCTAGAAGCGCTCCAACACTCGTTCTTCCAGCACGCGCTCGCGGCGGGCACCCTCGTGGCAGCCATGTGCTCGTTCCTCGGGGTCTACGTGGTGCTCCGGCGAATCGTGTTCCTGAGTATCGCGCTCGCCCAGATCGCCTCCGCCGGGGTGGCCCTCGGCTTCCTGGTCCACGTCCCCCCGCTGTTCACGGCGCTGGCGGCGAGCCTCGCGGGTGCCGCGGGCCTCGCCCGGACCGCGCAGCGGCGCAGGGTCCCGACCGAGGCCGTGCTGGGTATCGCCTACGTCCTGGCGGCCGCCCTGGCGGTCATCTTCGTCGCCAAGAACCCGTTAGGGGAAGCCCGGGCGCTCAACATGTTCTTCGGCAATATCCTCTCGGTGCCGACCGCCGAGCTCCTCGCCCTCGCCGTCGTGGTCCCGCTCATCGGCCTGGTCCACCTCCTGTTCGCCAAGGAGTTTCTCTTTGTCTCCTTCGACTTCGAGACCGCGCGGGCCCACGGGGTGAACGCGCGGCTCTGGGATCTGGTCCTCTTGCTCACGCTCGCGCTGGCCGTCGCGCTGGCGATCAAGACCACGGGCGTCCTGGTGACCTTCGCGCTGCTGGTCGTGCCCGCGACCACGGCACGCCTGCTGGTGAACCGGATCGCGCCGATGTTCGGGCTCGCGGTGGGCTTCGGCGTCGCGACGGTGCCGATCGGGCTCACCCTGGCGCTCCGGTTCAACCTGCCGACGGGCTCGGCGATCGCTGCGACCTCCGCTTGCCTCCTCATCGTTGTGGCGCTCGCCCGCCAGCTCACCGCCGCCGGACTCCGGGCCGCGACGGCCGCTGGCGTCGCCGCGGCGCTTCTCCTCGCCTTCCCCGCGCCCGGTGGAGCCCAACGACCGGGAGGGGACGCGTTGGAACAGGAAGTTCTGGAACTCAAGCAGGCCCTTCGCGAGCTTCGGGAGACGGTCAAGGCGCAGCACGCGCTGATCCTGAGACAGCAGGAGCAAATCGAGGCGTTGGCCGCGCGCCAGCGCGTCGAGCCGGCACCCGCCACGCCGCCCGGAACGCGACCGGGCGCCGCCTCGCCGGCGGCACAACCCGCGCCGGCCCCCTTGGCGAAGGACCCGTCGCCGCCTCAACCGGGACGGCCAGGCATCCCGCCGTGGATCGCGCTTCTGCCTGAGGTTCGCATCGAAGGGAACTTCATCTACAACCACACCTTCAGGAACCGCAAGCGGCTGGAAGCCGAGCTGGGGGAGGAGCGAGCCGACGAGGAGTTCTTCGCCCGACGAAACCGCTTCAACTTCCGGGAGGTCGAGCTGGGTCTCCGCTCGGCTGTGGATCCGTTTGCGACGTTTGAGGGCATCATCTCCGCCCAGCAGACCTTCGGCGGGGACGTAGAGGTTGAGCTGGAGGAAGGAATCCTGACGCTGACCCGACTCCCGTTCAGGTTGGGGGCGAAGCTCGGGAAGTTCAGGACCGGCTTCGGCGAGTTCAACGACTCCGACCCCGAGGAGTTCCCCGAGGTGGATCCGCCGAACGTCATCACGAACCTCTTCGGCAAGGAGGGCGATGGGTGGATCGACACCGGGATTCGCGCCGAGCTTCCGTTCGCTCTCGGCGAGGTCCCCTTCCTGCTCTCGGCCGGCATCTTCAACGGCGACAACGAGGAGGCCTTCCACGGTGGCCGGGCCGGCTTCTTCGCGCGGAAGCCTGCGTACTTCGGCAGGCTCGAGGCATTCTTCGAGCTGGGGCCGGCGGCGGCGATCGAGCTCGGCGCTGGATTCGCGTACGGGCACACCCGGGACGAGGCCGGGCGACCGACACTCCGCTCACGGATCTTCAACGCCCACTTCGAGTTCGACTACCGGCACCCGGTCTTCGGCCTCTATCGGGGGTTCAACTTCCTCACCGAGCTCTACTACACCTGGCGGGACCGCTTCATCGAGGCCGAGCTGGACGACCAGGAGGTCATCGTGGGGCGGGAGGTCCTCGACCGCTACGGCCTCTACGCCCTCGGCGAGCTCCAGCTCACGCGGAACTGGTTTGTCGCAGGCCGCTTCGACTACTCCCAGCTCCCCGAACGCGAAGAGATCGGGCCGTCCCGCCGGATCGAGACGGCGGGCTCGGCGATCCTCTCCTACAAGCCCAGCCGCTTCCTGACCCTCCGTGCCCAGTACAAGCACAGTGAACGGAACTTCGCCCCGACCTCCGACGAGCTGTTTCTCCAGGCGCTGTTCCTGCTCGGCTACGAACGGCCTGGTCCGTTCTAGAGGGACGGCGACCGTGATACACCTCAGTCGGCGCGGCTTCCTCAAGACGAGCGTGTCGGCCGTCAGCCTGGCTGTTCCGGTGATGGCGGTCCCGGCCGCCCAAGCCACGACGCTCAGAGTCGTGGCCAGCTCCACCGACCTGGTCAACATCGCGCAGGAAATCGGCAAAGGCCGGATCGAGGGGCTGAGCTTCTTCCTCGGCTACCAGGAGCCGGAGCTCTGGGTGGAAGAGGTCTTTCCAAGCTGGATGCTCAAGGCCGCCCGGGCCGACCTCTTCATCCGGATCGGCCTCTTCGCCGACGTCTGGGCGGACCTCGTCATCGAGGGTGCGCGGAACCGCAAGATCTACCCGGGAGCCCCGGGCTTTGTCGACGCCTCCGAGGGCATTGGGGTCCTCGAGATCCCGACAGGCCCGGTCGATCGCTCGCTGGGCGAGATCCACCTCCAGGGGAATCCCCACTACCTCCTCGACCCGCTAAACGCCAGGATCGTTGCGGCGAACATCCTGCGCGCTCTGATTCGGGTCTCGCCGGGGGACGCGGAGTTCTTCAAGAGAAACGCCGAAGACTTCTCGCGCCGAATCGATGAGGCCCTGGTCCGCTGGGAAGTGGTAGCGAGGCCACTCCGCGGCCAGAAGCTTGCCGCCTACCACAAGACGTGGTCCTATCTGGCACGGCGCTTCGGGTTCACCGTGGTGGGCTACTGCGAGCCGAAGCCCGGCGTCGAACCCTCCCCTGCCGATGTCCGCCAGCTGGCCGAGACGATGGTGCGGGAGCAGGCCCGGCTGATCATCCACGCTCCGGTCTACAGCCCCCGGATCCCGCTCGCGGTGGCCCGTGAGGTCGAAAAGCGAACCGGGCAGCCGGTCCGGGTCCTCATGCTACCCGCCCATGTGGGCGGCGTCCCCGAGGCGAAGGACTACTTCGCTCTCTTCGACTACCTCCTGACCAGGCTGAACGATGCCCTCCGCTGATCCCGATCTCGCTCCCGTCGGTCAGGCCCACCGGCTGAGCCGTTCGAGGAGACGGCGTTCGCGCTTGGTGGGGCGGCCCACGCCGCGAGGGCGATAGACCGGCGGAGGCGTCGGGACGGGCTCTGGAGGCGGAGGCGGGGTGAGATCCTCGTAGAGGAGCTGAGCTCGCATCGCGGGGCCGCGCCTGTCGGTCAGCGCCAGCACCTTGACGAGCTTCTTCCCGCGCGGCAGCGTCACGCGGAGGAGATCGCCCGGCCGAATCGTCTTCGCCGGCTTGGCCGCGTGGCCGTTCACATCCACCTTCCCTCCATCACAGGCGGCCGCGGCCAGGCTCCGGCTCTTGAACAACCGGGCGGCCCAGAGCCACTTGTCGACCCGGATCTGCTCCATGGCAGCACCTCACGCCGAGTCTATCACCTGTCGGCGTGGCTAAACGAAACGAGGCAGACCCCGCCGATCTGGCGATATACTTGCTTCACCGCCACGTAACAGGAATCCGAACCGCGGGGGTGCCGGAGTATGTCCTGCATCGAAGAGATCATCGACCCGCGCGACACGCGCCCGCCCTTCTCCGACTGGGTGAGCCTCGCGTACCGGCGGGAAGCCACCCGCCTCGGTCCGAAGGCGGGCGGCGCGCGGCCCTAGCTCGGGGCCAGCGTCGTGGCGCGCCGGCTGGCCGCGCTCTCAGGATGCCTCGCGCTCGTGGTCTTCGGGGCGTTGGCCGCTCCCGACAGCGTGCTCGTCGAGGACTGGGTCAGGCACGCGCCCGGCACAAAGGGAATCCCGGAAGGCTGGAAGGGCGGCCAGCGCTGGGGAAACCCGGCCTACGAGTTCCGCGTGGCGCAGGACGGCCCGACGAAGGCCCTCCACCTGACGAGTCGCGGCGATTCCTCGACCATCAGCAAGGAGGTCAAGGTCGACCTGAGAGACACGCCGGTTCTCGAGTGGCAGTGGAAGGTCGTCACGCTCCCGAAGGGGGGCGATGCCCGGAACAAGAACGCCGATGACCAGGCGATCCAGCTCTACGTCACCTGGGAGCGCTTCCCCTCCCTCGTCCGCTCACGGATCATCGGCTATATCTGGGATTCGGGCGCCCCCGCCGGCAGCGTCCTCAAGAGCCAGAAGACCGGGCTCGTTACCTACGTCGTGGTCAGGTCGGGCGCGGCCGACGAGGGGAAATGGCTCACCGAGAGCCGCAACGTGTACGAGGACTACAAGCGCATCTACGGCGAGGAGCCTGACGCGCCGGGCACGCTCTCCATCGCCATCGACTCCGACGACACCCAGTCCAGCGCCGAGGCCTATATCGGTGCGATCCGGTTCAGGAAGCCGTGAGGGCGTCACCCCGCGTACCACCGCGCAATCCTGACGTCGAGAGGTTCGTCAAGGAGCTGGCGGCCGAGAACCGCGCGTTCTGGGTCGACCGGGATGTCCGCCTGGATCCTGGAGCCGCCCCCGAACTGCTTCTCGACCAGATCCGCTACCGGATGCGCCAGGGGGTGTACAACGAGCTTCGCTCGGCCGAGCTGATCGCCGCCTGGATTCCCTACGTGAAGGAGCGCGAGATCCGGGACCTCCTGCCGCGCCAGCTCGACGACGAGCAGCGCCACTACCAGCTCCTCCGCAAGCGCCTCCTCGAGCTGGGTGAGGACCCTGACGGCTACGCGCCGCTAACCGAGTGGGTCGACCTCTTCGACTGGCTCGTCGCCTGCCGGAGCCGGCCGACCTTAGAGAAGCTGGCCATGTTCCAGTTCGCCGGCGAGACCCAGTCGTGCGAGGGGTTCGAGACGCTCATCCGCCTCGCCGAAGGACCCGACCCCGAGACCGCGAATCTCTACCGTACGCAGATCCTGCCCGACGAGTACCGCCATGCGGCGATCGGGCGCCAGGCCCTGCTGCTCCTGGCGGACACGCCCGACGCCCAGCGCCAGGCCCGCGAAGCCTGCCGTGAGATGAACGCGCGGGTCTTCGCTGCCTACCGCTCCCACCGGGCTCGCACGGACCGGGGCGGCTGACTCCACCGCCGGCGCCTCACCCCGTGCCGGTGTCGTTCAGGAGGTGGAGGAACCAGCGCCGGCCATCCCACTCCAGCAGCGAGACCGCGCCGTAGTCCTGACCGAGCATCAGCAGCCGCTCGAGCGGGAGCCCCAGCGCCCGGCAGAGGATCGCCCGGTTGGTCCCGCCGTGAGCCACGATCGCGACGCGCTCTCCCGCATGCGCGTCCACCAGCCGCTCCACGACGGGCCAGCAACGCGCCAGGAGGTCGGGCAGGCTCTCACCCTCCGGGAACCCGAACTCGCCGATCCGGCTCATCCAGTCGCTGAACGCGCCTGGCTCGCGGAGCTGAATCTCCTCGGCGGTCAGCCCCTCCCAGCGTCCCATCGCCATCTCGCGCAAGGCCGGCTCGATCCGCGGCACCAGGCCGTGAGGGGCCGCGACCAGCTCAGCGCTCCGACGGGCGCGCGCCAGGTCGCTCGAGTAGACCGCCGCCAGGCGAACGCCGGCCAGACGGAGTGCGAGAGCCGTGATCTCGGCCTCCCCCTCGGGCGACAGCGGGACGTCTAGGTGGCCCACGAAGCGACGGGTCTCGCCCCCCACCACCCGACCGTGACGGATCAGGTAGAGGAAGGTTGAAGGCATCAGCCCGGGAGGATGCGGACGAGCGCGACGAGCGCGAGGAGCACGCCCAGCTCGGCGAGTTCCACGGCGGCGCCGAGACCATCCCCGGTGAGCCCGTGAAGGCGACGCGAGAAGAACGCGCCCGCCACCAGCGCCACCGCGACGCCGATCGCCCCGGCCAGCTCACCCCGAAGACCGAGAACGAGACCCGCGCAGATCGCGACGAACCCTCCACCAACGAGAACAGCAGGCGCCGAGACCGCACGCATGAAAGCGGCTCCGTACCCGCTGTCGGGCGAGGCGGGGTGAAACATCCGGGCGAGGAGGAGCGGGGCGTAGCGGCCGACGAGCGGGGCCAGGACAAGTCCGGCGCGGCGAACCGGCGGCGCCAGCTCGGCCAGCGCTGCGAGGGTAAGGAGCAGGAGCAGGATCAGGCCGAGCGCGCCGAAGGCCCCGATCCGGCTGTCGCGCATGACGACGAGCCGCCGCTCGGGATCACGGACTCCCAGGCCGTCCAGACAGTCGGCCAAGCCGTCCAGGTGAATCCCGCCGGTTAGGAGCTTCCAGGCGGTCAGCACGAGCAGGGCGGACAGGAGCGGCGGGAACGGCCAGGCGAGGACGCGATCCAACGCGGCGAGCGCCAGGCCCAGGGCGAGGCCGACCAGCGGAAACCACGCTGCCGCTCGGCCGAGCGCGTCAGGGCCGTCCAGACCTCTGCCGGGAACGGGCACGATGGTCAGGAACCGGACCGCGGTGATCAGGCCGCTCAGCGGCGCGATCAGGCTCGCCTCCCGGCGCCCGCGCGCCCGGCGCCCCACCCCGCCAGGGCCGTCGACGCCGCCTGGCCGACAATCAGCCCCACCACCCAGAGCACGGAGCGTGCGCCGCTGCGGAACGGCCCGGCGAGGAGCGCAGGCCCGTGGTCCACGATCGCCCCCGCCACCCAGATCAGCCCGACCACCGCCGTGATGACGAACCCGGTCCGTCTCCCCTGCCCGACGAGGACGAGCCCGAGGGACTGGAGCGCGAGAAAGCCCCCGAGGAGGAGCGCCAGAAGGTCCGAGGCAAGCCCGAGCCGTCGCGCGAGCCCTTCGGAAAGATCTTCAACGACGTGGGGGACCAGGAAGAGCAGGCTGGCCAGCGATACGGAGATCGTCCAGATCCGCAGGCGCTCGGGCGCCATCAGCGGGGACGGCTACACTGGGTAGACGCCGCCGCGGCGCGGCGGGAACTCCGCGTGCTTGGTCTCGGCGTGCGCGAGCCGCTTGATCAGCTCGCCCCGGAGCTGGGAGCCCGGGACGATGTCGTCCACGAGCATCTCCGAGGCCAGCTTGTAGATGTCGATATCCTCCTGGAACTCCTTGCGCTTCTGCTCGACAAAGCCTGCACGCTCAGCCTCGGGCAGCTCCATGATCTTGTTGTAGTAGACGGCGTTTACGGCCGGCTCGGGCCCCATGATGGCGATCTGCGCCTGGGGGAGCGCGATCGCCGCGTCCGGCTCGTAGGCCGGACCGCACATCGCGTAGAGGCCGGCGCCGTAGCACTTGCGGATCACGGCGCAGATCTTCGGCACGGTGGCCTGGGCGGTGGCGAAGATCAGCTTGGCGCCGTGGCGGATGATCCCCGCTCGCTCCACCTTCGAGCCGACCATGAACCCCGAGACGTCGGCCAGGTAGACGAGGGGGATGTTGTAGGCGTTGCAGAGCCAGATGAAGCGGGCCGCCTTGTCGGAGG
>JACQWB010000054.1 GCA_016209385.1 Candidatus Rokuibacteriota bacterium | reverse complement strand
CTGGGCACGGCCCAACAGGTGACGACGGTAACGATCTCGTCGGAGTTGAACCTGCTGATCGTCGGGGTCGTGCTCGTGGCCTTCGTCGTCCTGGCGCCCGAAGGGATCCTCGGGCTGGTTCAGCGGCTCGCGGGAAAAAAGCGCGCCTGATGACCAACACGCTCCTCGAAGTCCAGGACGTGACGAAGCGGTTTGGAGGCTTCCAGGCCCTCAGCAGCGTGAGCCTTCGCGTGAGGGAACGCGAGCGCTTCGGGCTTATCGGCCCCAACGGGTCCGGCAAGACGACGCTTATCAACTGTGTCTCCGGCGCGCTCCGGAACGACGGCGGCAGGATTGTCTTTGAGGGGCGGGACATCACGGGCGTTCCCGCCTACCAGCGGACCCGGCTGGGGATCGCCCGGAGCTTCCAGATTCCCAAGCCGTTCACCAGCATGACGGTTCTCGAGAACCTGTGCATCCCGCTGGAGTACGCCGCTCACGCACATTCCCACGGGGCGGACGTCGCGTCCGAGGCGATGGACATTCTCAGGCTCATGGGGCTCGAGTCGACGGCCGGCGTGACGCCCGCAGGGCTTACCCAGATTGAGATGCGGAAACTGGAGCTGGGACGGGCCTTGGCGGCGAGGCCGAAGCTGCTGATCTCGGACGAAGCCATGGCGGGGCTCTCGAGTGCGGAGGTGGACGACATCCTGGCTATCCTGTTCAAGCTTAACGAAGGGGGAATGACTATCATCATGATCGAGCACATCATGCGCGCGGTCATGCGGTTCTCGGAGCGGATCGTCGTCCTCGACGCGGGCGAGAAGATTGCCGAAGGGACCCCGGACGACATCCTGCGCAACAAAGAAGTCGAGAGGGCCTACCTTGGCGAGTAGGATCGTCGTCAAAGACGTGGATGCCGGCTACGGGGCGGTGCGGGTGCTACACGGGCTCTCCCTCGAGGTGAACGAGGGGGAGACAGTCGTCCTGCTCGGCACGAACGGGAACGGCAAGAGCACCCTCATGAAATGCATCATGGGCATGGTCCAACCCGATGCCGGCGAGATCTTCCTCGAGACCGATGGCCGACGCATCGACCTGGTGGGAAAGTCGCCCGAGCAGCTCGTGAATCTGGGGATCACCCTGGTGCCGGAGGGGCGCCGGCTCTTTCCGAAGCTCACCGTGGATGAGAACCTCCTCCTGGGCGCCTATCGGACGGACGCTCGCAAGGACATTGAGCGGAACCTGCAGTTCTGCTTCGAGGCGTTCCCGATCCTGGCACAGCGGAGGCGACAGCTGGCGGGGAGCATGAGCGGGGGCGAGCAGCAGATGCTGGCGATCGCCCGCGCCCTCATGTCCGCCCCTAAGATGCTGCTCGTGGATGAGCCCTCGCTGGGGCTGGCGCCGATCCTGGTCAGCCGCGTGATCGGGAAGATCAAGGAGCTGAAGGAGCGTTATCAGCTCACGGTGCTGATGGCGGAGCAAAACTTCAACCAGGCCACCAAGATCGCGGACCGGGGCTACATCATCGTCCACGGTAAAATCGAGTTCGAGGGGCACAGCACCAGGGAGCTGAGCGAACACGAGTTGGTCAAGAAGTACTACCTCGGGGTCTAGCCGGCCCCGAGCCGAAGGGGAGGGTCTTGCGATGCGCGATTTCCCCGGACACACGGTCACCGACACACTTCTCCGACAGCTCGAGCACACGCCGGACAAACGCCTCAAGCAGATCATGACGAGCCTGGTCACGCACCTGCACGCCTTTGTCCGCGAGGTGGGCCTGACCGAGACGGAGTGGTTCCAGGGGATCAAGTTCCTGACGGAGACCGGGCAGATGTGCGACGACAAGCGGCAGGAGTTCATCCTTCTGTCGGACACGCTCGGGGTCTCCATCCTGGTGGACGCGATCACGCACGCGGTGCCGTCAGGGGCCACGGAACCGACTCTGCTCGGCCCCTTCTATCTCGAGGGCGCGCCAGAGTTCCCGACGGGGGCGAATATCGCTGAAAAGATACGTGGGGAGACCACGTTCGTTTCCGGCCGCGTGACCGGCCTGAACGGCGCGCCGCTCGCCGGAGCGCTGCTCGACATCTGGCACGCCGCGCCGAACGGTTTTTACGGGGGCCAGGCGAGCGCGCCCGAGTTCAGCCTGCGTGGCAAGTTCCGGACGGACGGGGACGGCCGCTATGCGTTTCGGACCGTCAAGCCGGCAAGCTATCCGATCCCGGTCGATGGACCCGTCGGGAAGATGGTGGTCGCGCTGGGTCGCCAGATCTATCGGCCGGCTCATATCCATTTCATCGTCTCGGCGAAGGGCTACGAGACCCTCTGCACCCACATCTTCGTCGCGGACGATCCCTATCTCGAGGTAGATCCGGTGTTCGCGATGAAGAGCTCCCTCGTGACCGAGTTCGTCCGCCACGATGCAGCGGAGGAAGCGCGGGCGCGCGGAGTCGCGGCGCCGTTCTACACCATGGAGTACGACTTCGCGCTCACGCCCGCGGCCTGAAACCCTCGGAGGGGGGCCGGCCACCCACGGCAGAGCCGCGGGTGTGCGTCCGGCGCGGGTACCCGCTCAGGGAGTGCCCCGCGTTTGATGTTCTAGGGCCGGCCGCCGGCCTGAGATTCCCAGCGTGAAGAGCACGAGGCTTGCAACCAACCCTGCCGAGGCCAGGCCGAAGGCGATCGTGTAGGCGCCTGTGACGTCGTAGAGAACCCCCGCCACTGTCGGACCGAGGGCGGCCCCGCACCGCCATCCCAAGCCGACGACGCCCGTAATCGCCCCGATGGCCCGGACCCCGAAGGTCTCCGCAGCGGCTTTCACGACGACCGTGTCGGCGCCAGCCGCGCCGAGCCCGAACCACATGATGAGGAAATACAGGACCGAGGGGGACGGCCCGACCAGGATTGAGGTGAGACTCAAGATCTGGAGGATCGAGCAGAACCAGAAAGTGGGCGCCGTGCCGAGCCGGTCTGCTGTCGCGCCGAAGAGGATCCTGCCGGCGATGCTGCTCACGCCGTAGATGGTCAGCACCAGCGACGCGATCGCGAGGCTCAGCCGGCGATCGTGAAGGTAAGGGACCATATGGACCACGACGATCATGAGGGCAAAGCCGAGGAGAAACCATGTCAGCAGGAGGAACCACAAGCGACGGTCCTTCATGGCTTCGCGGACTGTGGCTTCGGAAACCGCTCTTCCCGCGGCCTCGGCGATCGGACGCCGGGCATGGTTCCCGGATGGCGGGGCTTGGATGAGCAGGCTCGCGGGGACCGCAACAGCCAGTACCAGGCCGCCGAGAAGGAGGTAGGCCGCCCGCCAGCCAAATGTGCTGATGAAGAACGCGGACAGCGGGGCGCCGGTGACGTAGGCCAGATTGAGGCCCGCCAGCACCACGCCCAGGGCGAGTCCGCGCTGTGTCACGAACCACCGGGAAACGGTCGCGGTGGGGACGACGTACATGCCCGACATGCCAACCCCGAGGAGGAACCCCAGCAGGAGGTAGAGATGCCACAGGGTACTCATGGTGGAGGCGAGGAGATAGCTCGTGCCGACCATGAGACCGCTCAGGGCGAGGATGCCCCGCGGTCCATACCGGTCACTGGCAGCGCCGACCCCGAAGGCAATGGCACCACCCACGAAAAGGTTGAGCGACGCGGCCAGGGAAATGGCGCCCCGGCCCCATCCGAACTCTCCGGCGAGGATGGGGAGAAACACACCGAAGCCGGCGTACGGGTTCCAGACGCCGAACATGACGGCGAACGAGGCGGCCACGACCGCCCAGCCGGATCGGCGCTTACGAGAGAGGGGTTGCGCGTCCACCATTGCCACGGTCGAACCCGGGAAACGGTACTACGCTCGGGAGTGGTCTTCAACCGTGCTTGCTGCCCCAGTTCGCTGGGCCGTGTCGCGCACGCGCCCCTGGTGCGCCGACAGCTCCGCGCGATCTTCGCCTATCGACGGGAGGAGCTGCTCGAGCCCTTCCGGGAGGCGGCGCTCAGGCTGTGGGGAGAGAGAGACCCCGAGCGAGAGAACGATTTCGGGAGTGATCGGTTGGCTCGTGACGCGCGCCTTGAACGGCGCCAGGGCGTCGTTCACGGCGTTGAGCACGGCCCCGGGGGCGCCGGCCACCCCGGCCTTGCCGGGCCCTCCCGAACGATCTACCGCCCCCCGCGCTGGAGCCAGAAGTCGCGGCTGTACGCCGCGTACTTCACGAGCGCATCCGCGCGCTTTCGGATGACGGCCTCGCTCGCCGTCACCTCCGGCCGGAGATAGACGACGCGCGAGCCCTTGAGGTAGCAGCCCGGCGCCTCCCAGCCCTGCTGCGCCAGCGACGGGTCGATCCGGGAATCGGCCGCGTTGCAGCGCTCCTCCACGACGCGGTCGACGAAGCGGCAGAGCACGCGGTAGCCGAGGGGGTCTTCGCGCTTCACGAGCGTGATGGCCCGCCGGATGCTCGCGCGGTCGCCTTTCAGCAGGTCGACCTCGATGCGG
>JACQWB010000053.1 GCA_016209385.1 Candidatus Rokuibacteriota bacterium | reverse complement strand
CGCCTGCGGCTCGTCGGCAGCCCCTCGGCTCGAACCACCATTCCTGGGGGAGGCCTCGGAGGGGGCCCGGGTACCCGCGCCGAAGGCGCACCCACGGCACAGCCGTGGGTACCCGTCCCCCTCAGATTGTCCTAGGATGACATGATCGCCTGGCACGGGCGCGTGCCCCCAAACTCCGGGCAGCCGGAGATCGTCTTCGTCCACGGCGCCGCGAACTCCCGCGGCGTTTGGGCGCTCTGGGAGCGGTACTGCGAGACGGCAGGGTGGGCGACCTACGCGCTCGATCTCAGGGGCCACGGGGAGAGTACGTGGGCGGACCTCGCCACAGCGACGATGGACGACTACGTCCAGGACGTCCACGCCCTGGCCTCGCGGCTGGCCCGACCCCCGGTCCTGGTCGGCTGGAGCATGGGAGGGCTGGTGACGCTGATGTACGTTTCGCGGTATCCCGCCCGCGGAGCCGTGCTCCTGGGCCCGAGCCTTCCTGCCAACCTCCGGCAACGGGCCTCCCCGAGACCGCTCGAAGACGGCACCTACGGACCGGAGGTCTACGGGATCGTGGATAAGAACGCCCCTCGCCAGCCGACCATGCCCGATCTCACTCCCGAGGAGACGGGCATTGCCCTCCGGTCCCTTTCCCAGGAATCCACCCGCGCGCGGACCCAGCGCGAGCGGGGCATCGGGGTTCCGCCGGACCGGGTGTCCTGCCCGCTCATGGTCGTCGCGGGCACGCGGGACGACCTGTTCTCCCCGAGCACATGCCGGGCGTTCGCCGAGATGTACAACGCCAGCCCCATGGAATTCGAAGGGGCGTCCCATTGGGGCCTCGTGCTGAACGAGCGGGCGCTGGTCGCACGCTTCCCGGATGTCGCGCGATGGGTCGTCGCGCTCTACAATCACTAGCAGGCGCCGAAAACTCTTACTCGGATGCCCCGATCGTCCTCCTGCGCGCGGCCGAACCGCTCCGGGCGCGGGCTTGGCCCGCGCGACGTCGGGGGGGAGGTTCGTACGCCTAAGATGATCGCGGCCGCCTGTTCAGGGCTGGTTGGCGGGCGGGCTGGTGGAGGCTCGTTGGACTGGAAGGTGACCACGCCTCCCGCCAAGGCATTCGCGCAACAGCCCTTAGTCCGCCGCCTCTTCCTTCGTTTAATCGCGCATAGTTTAATAGCGCACAACGGTTATAATGTCTCATCATGATTCAACATCTGGCCATCGATCGGTTCAAGTCAATCCGAAGCCTGTCCATACCATGCAGGAAGGTAAACGTATTCATTGGTGAGCCAGACACCGGCAAGACGAACATTCTCGAAGCTCTTTATCTTCCATCCCGACTCGCGTGGGGACAGCCACTTGACAGCTTCCTGCGGCTGAATCCGCAGATTGGCTTTGAGGCTCTTTTCTACCAGCAGTTTCTAGACCAACCTTTCCAGATCCTGATGCGGCTTTCCCCATCCCGAAAGGGTATAGGAGATGAACTGGTCATCAGTGCAACCATTCAGGGTGAACAACGCAATCTGTATTTGCACATCCCAGGCGCAACTCCGTTTGCAGTCAGTTTCGGCCAGACCTCACATCTGCCCCATCTCGATTGGATTAGATGCTACGCCTATTCGACCTCAGAGCAATGGGCATATACGACGGGATTTCATCTCGGAACCAACGTCGTCGCGCCGCCGTGGGGGCACAACCTTCTATATATTGCGCGCCACGCGCAGAAGGTTAACAACTTTTTGAGAGACCTCATTTCCCCTCTCGGATGGAAACTGTTCTTCGATCAAACTCAAAAAACACTTCGGCTATTGCATTTACGGGGTGAACAGGTTTCGCTCTACAACCTTGATCTTTTGTCGGATAGCCTCAAGAGGCTGTTCTTTTACGGTTCGATCCTCCTTACGTCGCAGGAAGTGGTTCTGGTGTTCGACGAGCCCGATGTTTTTGCATTTCCCCCCTACCCGAAAACGCTGGGTGAAATGATTGCCGGTGACTCCTCAAATCAGTTTTTCTTGATAACGCACAATCCTTATTTTCTGTCAGCCATCGCGGAAAAAACCCCAGTTGACAACCTTGGCATATTCGTATGCTTCCGTGATCCCGAAGGAGCGACGTCCGTGAAGCTTCTCAGTTCGGAGCAGGTTTCCCGGATCATTGAGTTGGGCGCAAATGTATTCTTCAACCTGGACGAGCTGCTTACTTCGTGATCTTCGGCTATGAGTGCTACGCGGATGAGGATGTGTTTCTATTCCTGAAGGATCACCGCCGACTGAGGGTCCGGAAAAGTTCACAGTCTCAACTCTGGACAAGGCGAGGTGGTCAACGCGCTCGTGCAAGGCAAGATCCAGATCGGGTTGGTGGACGAAGATCCCCACAGTTCTCACCATAGAGGGCGCGACCAAATGCGCGTGGTACGGGCTACTAATGACGTGGAGGTGCGTGAACAGGATGGGCGATTTCTGCTGATCATAAAGCCGGACCTTGAAGAGTGCTTTCGGCGATGCATGGGCCGGGTCGGTCTCGAATCAAAGCTACCGGGGCGGGCCGACGAATTGAGGCGTGGGTTGGGGATTCCAGGCACGAGACTGCATCAGATCTTTCGTCAGGAATTGGACACGCTGTCTCAAGAATCTAGGCATCGGCGTATCCAGACTTTCGTTACTGACCTCGAGGACACCGTTCGCAACCTGCCCGATTGCTAGGCGCCGGCTGAACCCGGGGGACCCGATGGCGATCACGGTCTTCACGAACTGCTTCCTGATCGACTGCACCGGGCGGGGGCCGCTCGAAGGCGCTACTGTCGTCGTTGAGGACGACCGGATCGCCGATGTTCTCCCCACCGGCCGGATCGGGCCGCTCAAGGGCCTGGTCACGACGCTGGACCTCAAGGGCCAGACCCTGATGCCAGGCCTCGCCGACGCCCACGTCCACATCTGCGCCGTCGAGGCCAACATCGCTGAGCAGCACCGGCTCCTCCCGCCGAGCCTGATCGCGGCCAAGGCCCTCCGCCGGCTCGAGCAGGCGCTGATGCAGGGGTTCACGACGGTGCGGGACGCGGGCGGTGCTGACTGGGGCTTCCGTGAGGCCGTCGCCCAGGGCTTGGTGCCCGGTCCCCGGCTCCTGGTGAGCGGGCAGTACCTCTCCCAGACCGGCGGCCACGGCGACAAGCGCCGGCGCGCCGAGGTGATTCCGCCGATCGAGTGCTGCCTCGGGATGGTTGCCGCCATCGCCGATGGCCCCGACGAGGTCCGGAAGGCGGCCCGCGAGCAGATCCGCCGGGGAGTGGACCAGATCAAGATCATGGCCTCGGGCGGCGCCATGTCGCCTGCCGACGAGCTGGACACCACCCAGTACACGGTCGCCGAGCTCCAAGCGGCTGTGGAGGAGGCCCGCGCGGCGAACACCTACGTGCTTGCCCACGCCTACTCGGGCGCAGCGGTGCGGAACGCCGTGGAGGCGGGCGTGAGGTCGATCGAGCACGGGAACCTGATTGACGAGGCCGCCGCCCGCGCGCTGAAGGACGCCGGCGCATTCCTGGTCCCGACGATGATCACCTACGAGGCCATCTGGCGCGAGGGGAAGGCCTACGGCATCGGCGAGCACCAGCTCCAGAAGATCAACCTGGCGCGCGAGAAGAGCGTAGAGAGCGTGGCGCTGGCGCGCCGGCTCGGGCTCAAGATCGGCTCGGGCTCCGATCTCCTGGGCGACATGATGGCCTACCGGACCCACGAGCTGGAGCTGAAGGCCCAGGTGCTGACCCCGATGGAGGTCCTGGTCTCGGCCACCCGCACCAATGCCGAACTGTTCAGGATGGAGGACCGGATCGGGACCGTCGAGCCCGGCAAGTACGCCGACCTGCTGGTGGTCAGAGGCAACCCCGTGAAGGACCTCAGGCTCTTCCAGAACGCGGACAACCTGCTCCTGATCATGAAGGGCGGCCAGATCTACAAGCAGGTTCTCTAGGGAACCCGGAGGGGGGCTACGCCCCCCTTCCGGACCTCCCCCCCAAGGAACTTGCGCGGGCGAAGCCCGCGCTCGAAGGGTGTTACCCCGGCACGCCTCTAGCCCCTGTCGCCGGCCGGGCCCAGCCGCCCCAGCCCTCCAAAATTTCGCTTGACATCGTTCAATACTTCGATAAATTTGGAAACATGGAAGCCCTGAAGCCGCTCCCCCTGGCCAAGCTGGAAGCCAACACCACCCACGTCGAGGCCCTCAAGGCCCTGGCCCACCTGACCCGCCTCCAGGCGTTCTTCCTCCTGGTTCGCGCAAAGCGCGAGGTACCCGCGGGAGAGATCCAGGAGGCCCTGGAGGTGCCGGGGCCCACGCTCTCCCACCACCTGGACCTGCTCCGCCGCGCCGGGCTGATCCAGAGCCGCAAGGAGGAGCGGTACGTGTACTACTCGGTCAGGCGGGAGATGGTCTCGGAGTTGGTCCGGCTCCTGACCGCCTGCTGCTAGGCGTGTGTCGGAATGACGCCCTTCGAGCGCGGGCTTCGCCCGCGCAACCGAGTCCTGGGGGAGGCCTCGGAGGGGGCCCGGGTACCCACGCCGAGGGCGTGGGTGTCCCCCTCCGATTGACCTAGGCGATCCAGAGGCCCACCATGGGGATGCTCCTCGGCGAAACCCTGGGCCAGGTGGCCAGGCTCTTCGGGGAGGTCTGGCCTTACCTGCTGCTGAGCGTGCTGGTCGCCACGGCGCTCAAGCTGTACGCGGACCTCGGGAAGGTCGTCGTGGCAACGCTCTGGAGGGAATCAGACAAAAAGTATGATCCCCGACGGTGAGGAGAACATGAGCAACGAGGACATTAAGACGAAGGTGAGAGAGAAGTACGGGCAGGCCGCGCTGCGCGTCGTGAGCGGAGAGTCCTCGTGCTGCGGCAGCACGCCCTCGTGCAGCGACGGGAATCCCATCACCTCAGACCTCTACGCGCCCCACGAGACCGCCGGTCTCCCCGCCCAGGCGCTGGAAGCTTCGCTCGGCTGCGGCAACCCGGTAACGCTCGCCGAGCTCAGGCCCGGCGAGACCGTGCTCGACCTGGGCTCGGGAGGCGGGATCGACGTCCTCCTCTCGGCTAGGCGCGTGGGCCCCACCGGAAAGGCCTACGGCCTGGACATGACCGACGAGATGCTGGCCCTGGCTCGGGAGAACCAGGCGAAGGCTGGGGTCACCAACGCCGAGTTCCTCAAGGGCGAGATCGAGGCCATTCCCCTTCCCGACGCCTCCGTAGACGTCGTCATCTCCAACTGCGTCATCAACCTGTCGGCCGACAAGCGGCGCGTGATCGCCGAGGCCTTCCGTGTCCTCAGGGCGGGCGGTCGCTTCGCGGTCACCGACATCGTCGTCGACGGCGAGGTCCCGGACCTGGTCCGCAAGAGCATGGAGGCGTGGACCGGATGCCTCGCCGGAGCGCTGACGGAAGACGAGTACCGCGCACTGCTCGCCGAGGCCGGCTTCGAGGCTGTCCAGGTGGAGCCGATCAGGATCTACCGCGCCGACGACGCCCGCGCGATCCTCGAGGGCGACCCGTCGCTGCAGCAGGAGCTTGAGAGCCAGGGTGTGGGTTTAGCGGAGCTCCTGGCGCAGGCCGACGGGAAGTTCCGCAGTGCCTTCATCAGGGCCGTGAAGCTTGGCGGTCCGGGCCGATCGCGCGAGGCGGGAACTGGGGCGATAACGATCGGGCCCGCCACCCGCGACGATCTCCCGGCCATCGTGGCCCTGCTCACGCGAAGCGGGTTGCCCGAAGTCGGGTTGAGCGACCACCTGGCGACGACGCTGGTCGCGCGAGAGGGGGCGACGGTGGTCGGAAGTGCGGCGCTGGAGTTGTACGGCACCGCCGCCCTGCTCCGCTCAGTGGCGGTCGAACCGGCGCTCCGCAGGAGGAAGGTCGGGGAGGCCCTCGCGCGCGCCGCCCTGGAGCTGGCCCGGCGGCACCGGGTCGCGACGGTCTACCTGTTGACGGAGACCGCGGCGGGCTTCTTCTCCCGGCTCGGGTTCCGCGCCATCGCCCGCGCCGAGGTGCCCGAGCCCGTCCAGCAGTCAGCGCAGTTCGGCGCCAGCTGTTGTTCGAGCGCCCAGGTGATGGTGATCGCCCTCACGCCGGACGCGTAGTCGCTTGTCTCCGCCGCGCGCCACCGCGAGGATGTAGTCGACGAAGCGCGCCGTGGGGTCGAACCCCACGACCGCCGGGGCGTTGGCCACGAAGTTGGACGTGGCGTTCACGTCGTAGAAGTAGATCTCCCCGTCCTGGCGGCCCACCAGGTACTCGATTCCGCCGACGTCGATGGCCGCGGCATCGGCGAGGGCGATCGCGGCTTCGATCGCCCAGGCGGGCGGGTCCCATCGCGTGACGGAGAGCCCGGGGCGCTGGGTGGCGTCAGCCGGGCAGGCCGAGAGGTCGCTGCTGCCGCGGGCCTGAGCCTCGATCTGGCAGAGGTCGGCCGGGCAGAGGTTGAACGTGGCCAAGCCCTCACGGATGATCCGGATCGCGTAGAGGTATTCGCCTCCCATCACCTCGATCCTCACGATCGCTCCGTCCTCCGGCTCGACGTACTCCTGAACGAGCGCGACGCCGTCGGGCCCCAGGGTGAGCCCCTGGCCCAGCGCCTCCTCGAGGGCCTCGCGCGAATCCGCGCGAAGGATCCCTGCCCCCGAGCCTCCCACATTCGGCTTCACGAGAACCGGGAAGCGGAAGCCGTCGACCACCTTCGGAATCTGCGCCGGCTGACTGACCACGACGGCCTTCGGGTAGCGGAGCCCCAGGCGCTCGAAGAGGAGCGCCTGGAGGGCCTTCGACTTCTCCACCCGGTAGGCGGCGACCGGGTTGATCACCGGGATTCCCAGGGACTCGTAGTAGGCCAGGAGCGGTTCGGCGTAGAAGAGGACCGGGCCGTGGCCCCGGGTGTGAGAGGACGGGCTCGTCCGGTTCACGATCACCGAGTAGCGCGGCTCCCGGTCCGAAGGGGAGAAGGCGTGGGCGTGGTGCTCGATCTTCTCGAAGAGAACCTGGCGCAGCGCCAGCTCCGCGATCAGCCTTGTCGACCACTCTGGATGCTCGTCAAGAATTGCTATGGGCCGAAGGTGGTTAGAGCGCATTCAGGATTCCTCCTATTCTTGATCGAGTGTGTGAATAATAGCCTCGACCGACCCACGTGTCAAGCCAGGCTTGACCCTGTCCGAGCCGATCCCGTACGATCGTGGCAGTTCGAGCCGAGGGGCGACGGCCCTGCCGCAGGCAGGCCCGTCACGAGGCGAGACCCGAGTTAAATCTGGCGAGTCAATTTGAGGGGAGACAATGAGAGCCGGCCGACGGTTCCTCCAGATTCCCGGACCCACGCTCGTGCCCGAGCGCATCGTCCGCGCGATGGGGCAGTCCCTCATCGACCACCGGGGCCCCGCCTTCGCCGCCCTCGTGAAGGACTGCCTGGCGGGACTCAAGGGAATCTTCCAGACCGAGCGCGGGGAAATCGTGATCTACCCGGGCTCGGGAACGGGGGCGTGGGAGGCGTGCGTGGTGAACACGCTCTCGCCCGGCGATCGGGTCCTGGCGTGCGTCAACGGCCACTTCGCCACGGGCTTCGCTAGGACCGCCGCGGCGTACGGCGTCGAGGTCGAACGCCTCGAGCTCCCCTACGGCGCCGGCGTCCCCGCCGAGCAGGTCGAGGCGCGCCTCAGGACCGACGCTGCCCACCAGCTCCGCGCGGTCCTGGTCGTCCACAACGAGACCTCGACCGGTGTCACCTCGAACGTGGCGGCGATCCGCAAAGCCGTGGACGGGGCGCGCCACCCCGCGCTGCTTCTGGTGGACGTGGTCTCCTCGCTGGCGTCGATCGACTTCCGCTTCGACGAATGGGGCGTGGACGTCGCGCTCACGGGGCCCCAGAAGGGGCTCATGCTCCCTCCCGGCCTCGCCATCCTGGCGATCAGCGAGAAGGCGATCCAGGCTAGCGAAAAGGCCAGGTGCCCGCGGGCTTACTGGGACTGGCAGCCGGTGCTCGAGCGGAACAAGCGGGGCGAGTTCCCCTACACGCCCGCCACGGCGCTCCTCTTCGGCCTCAGGGAGTCCGTCGCCATGCTCAGCGAGGAAGGCCTGGCGAACGTCTTCAAGCGCCACGCCCGACTCGCCGAAGCGTGTCGGCGCGCCGTACGCGCGCTCGGGCTCGGGATCCTCTGCCAGAACCCGGCCGAATACTCCAACACGCTCACGGCGGTCGTCATGCCCGAGGGGATGGACTCCGACGCGTACATCGCCCATGCCAACCGGACGCTCGATCTCTCCCTCGGCGTGGGGCTCGGGGCCGCGAAGGGAAAGGTCTTCCGCATCGGTCACCTGGGAAGCCTGAACGAGCTCGAGCTGATCGGCGGCCTCGCCGGGGTCGAGCTCACGCTCAAGAGCTTCGGCGTTCCCGTGCGACTGGGGGCTGGGCTGGCCGCCGCCGAAGCGTACCTCGCCGACACCGCCGCGCGCGACTAGGCCGCGTGCCCGAGTAATGCCCTTCGAGCGCGGGCTTCGCCCGCGCAACCGATTCTCTGGGGGAGGCCTCGGAGGGGGCCCGGGTACCCGCGCCGAAGGCGTGGGTGTCCCCCTCCGATTGTCCTAGTGCCCTCCCTCTCCGCTCCGTGGGTCGGCGCGCTCGCCGCGCTGGGCTCCGCGCTCACCTGGGCCGTCATCAGCTTCCTCGTCCGAACCCTCTCCCCCGCCTTCAACTCCGTCACGCTCAACGCGGTCCGCACGACCGTCGGCGGCGGGCTCCTCCTGCTCTGGATCGCGCTGACCAGGGGCCTCGGCGAGCTGGCGGGAGTCTCGCCGCGAAACTTCGCCCTCCTCGCGGTCTCGATCGCGATCGCCACCGGGCTCGGCGACACGGTCTTCTTCGAGAGCACCCGCACCCTCGGCCTGGCGCGCGCCATGACGGTCTCGATGACCTACCCCCTGATCGCGGCCATCCTGGCGGCGGCGATCCTGGGGGAGCCGATCACGCTGCGCGTAGCGGCGGGCTCCCTGCTCACGCTCGGCGGCCTCGCCCTGATCGTCAGCGCGCGCGGACGCGAGAGCGCGGCCGAAGCGCGCTTCTGGCTCGGCTTCGCTACCGCGGCGCTGGCCGCCCTCGCCTGGGCGGTGTCCGTCATCCTGCTGAAAGCGCCGCTGGCGGAGCTGGACGCGACGACCGCACAGGCTGTCCGGCTCCCGGTCGCCGCGGCCCTGCTCTGGGCCACGCCCTGGACCAGAGGGGCAGCCGGTCAGCTGAGGCAGAGCGGCGCTCCCGTGATTCGGCGGATGGCCTGGCTCGGTGCGCTGACGGCAGCAAGCTCGGTGATGTTCGTGGCGGGCGTCAAGTACTCCGGCGTGGCCGTCGCCACCGTGCTCTCGTCGACCGCGCCCATGTTCGCGATCCCGCTCGGGCTCTTCCTCCTCGGCGAGCGCCTGGTGCCGGCCGCGCTCCTCGGCTCGATCCTCACCGTCGCCGGGATCGTCGTCCTCCAGCTCTGAAGCCCTGCCCTGCCTCACCCGCCCGGGAACCGTGCCCGGCGGGGCCGGGCCGCGGTTGATCCTCCCCCGGTGATGGGTTAGTATCCGGCTACCATGGCAATGTGGTTGGAGGCGCTCGCCGTCGGGACCTCGTTTCCGCCGTACCGCGTGAAGGCGACGCCACCGGCGGAGCCGGCCGAGAACAAGATCCACGACGACCGGGTCGCGCGCCAGCTCGGCTTCAAGGGTGGGCTCGTCCCCGGCGTCGTCGTGTACGCCTGGATGACGCACCCGGTGGTCGAGGCGCTCGGGCTCGAGTGGCTCGAGCGCGGCACTTTCTCCGTGCGCTTCGCGCGCCCCATCTACTACGGCGAACAGATCACGGCGAGCGCGAGCGTCGCCACCCGGACGGACGCTTCGGTCGCCATCGAGGTACGGGCGCTCAACGCCGCCGGCGACGCCTGCGCGAAGGCGAGCCTCGGGCTCGCCTTCGACGTTCCCCCGACCGCGCCCGATCTCGACGCGTATCCCGAAGCCCCGCTCCCGGCGACGCGGCCGCTGGCGACGCGCGCTCACCTCGAGAGCCTGGCGGTTCTGGGGACCCCGGAGCTCGCCCTCGACGACGCCGCAGCCCGCGACTTCCTCGCCCGCGTCGACGACTCGCTCCCCCTCTACGCGGGCGCCACCGCGCCGGCCCACCCGGCGCTCTACCTGGACCAGGCCAACCGCGCCGTGGACCGCAACGTGCGCGTGAGCCCCTGGATCCACGTGGAGAGCCACGGGCAACACCTGGGGCTCGCCCGAGTGGGTGAACGCCTTTCCACCCGCGGCAGGATCAAGGGGCTCTTCGAGCGAAAGGGGCACCAGTTCGTGGAGCTGGATCTCCTGCTCGTCGCCGCCGGCGCGCGCCCCGTGGCCTCGATCCGCCATGTCGCCATCTACCAGTTCCGCCAGCCCGCGTAGCCACCCCGGGAGCTGAGACGAGCGGCGCGCCTATGCGGTGTCCGCAGTGCCAGCACGAAAACCCCGAGGGATCCCGCTTTTGCAACCAGTGCGCCGCGAGCCTGGACGCGTCCGCGAGCGCGTGTAGCCATCCGAACCCGCCCGGCAGCCGGTTCTGCAACCGCTGCGGCCGGGCGATCCCCGCGGCCGCGGCGGCGAGCCGCTACGTCTCGCCGGATTCCTACACGCCCAAGCACCTCGCCGAAAAGATCCTCACGTCGCGCGGAGCCCTGGAGGGCGAACGCAAGCAGGTGACGGTCCTCTTCTGCGATCTCGCCAACTTCACCGGGATGAGCGAGAAGCTCGACCCGGAGGACCTCCACGAGCTGATGGACCGCGTCTTCGACGCGCTCCTGGCCGAGGTCCACCGCTACGAGGGGACGGTCAACCAGTTCACGGGGGACGGGATCATGGCCCTGTTCGGGGCGCCCCTGGCGCTCGAGGACCACGCGGCGCGAGCCGTCGAGGCCGCGCTGGCCATCCAGGACTCGATGGGGCGCGCGGCGCGGGAGTTCCTGCTCCGGTGGGGACAGAGCCCGGCCCTGCGGATCGGCGTCAACACCGGGCGCGTCGTGGTGGGAAAGATCGGCGACGACCTCCGGATGGACTACACGGCCCAGGGCGACACCGTGAACCTGGCGGCCCGCCTCCAGGCCCTCGCCGCCCCGGCCACGGTCGCCATCAGCGAGAGCACGCACCAGCTCGTCGCCGGGTACTTCGACTGCGTCTCGCTCGGCCAGCACACCGTCAAGGGCAAGTCCGTGCCGGTCGAGGTCTTCCGCCCCGCGCGAAAGAAGACGCCGAGGTCGCGGCTCGCGATCGCCTCCGAGGCGGGCCTCTCGCCCTTCGTCGGCCGGGACGCCGAGATGCAGGCCCTCACCGAGGCGATGAGCGCCGCGCGGGGCGGCGAGGGGCGGGCCGTCACCGTGCTGGGCGAGGCGGGCATCGGCAAGTCGCGCTTCCTCTTCGAATTCAGGAAACGGATCGAGCCGGGTACGGCGAGCTGGATCGAGGGTCACTGCGTGGCCTACGGGCTCTCGACCCCGTATCTCCCGGTCATCGCCATCCTGCGCAGCGTCCTCGACCTGGCCGACGACGAAGCGGAGGCCGACGCCGAGTCCAGGGTCCGGGCGCGCCTCCAGGCCCTCGGCCCCGAGTTCGAGCCGCTCGCACCGCCGCTCCTGTACTTCCTGTCGATCGGGAAGCCGGACCCCGACGTGGCCGACATGCCCGCCCAGGAGCGGAAGGGGTACATGCTGGAGACCATCGCGCGCTACATCGAAGGGGTCTCCCGCCGGATGCCGCACGTGCTGGTCTTTGAGGATTGCCAGTGGCTCGACACCGCGTCCGAGGAGCTGATCACGTTCCTGGGCGACCGCCTCGCGCGCTGGCCTGTCCTGGTCATCCTGAGCTCGCGCCCCGGCTCCCACCTGCCGCTGTCGCCGGGCCCGCTCACGACCCGGATCGTCCTCCACCCGCTCAGGCCCGACGAGCGACAGGCTCTGGCCTGGAGCGTCCTCCGTGACCGCCCGGTCCAGCCCGAGCTGGTGGCCACCGTCGTCGAGAAGACGGGCGGCAACCCGCTCTTCATCGAGGAGGTCACCCGGTCGTTGCTGGACGCCGACCTGAGCCGGGGCGCCGACGCCCTGCGGATCCCGCCGACGATCGCGGATGTGCTGGCCGCGCGGATCGATCGCCTGCCCGAGCTGCTCAAGTCCAGCCTCCAGGTCGCGGCCGTGATCGGCCGCGAGTTCAGCCAGCGGCTCCTGGGCCAGGTCAGCGACCGCCCGGAGAGCGTCCCCGAGGCCCTCGTCAAGCTCGTCGAGGCCGAGATGATCGTCGAGAAGGCCGGGGGCGAGCCGACCTACACGTTCCGGCACACCCTCGCCCAGGAGGTCGCCTACGAGGGTCTGCTGATCCAGCGGCGCCGGCGGTTGCACCGGCGCATCGGCCAGGCGATCGAACAGCTCCACGCGGACCGGCCCGTCGAGCACGTGGAGCGCCTCGCCCACCACTTCCTCCAGGGTGAAGAGTGGGAGAAAGCTGTTCCGTACCTGCGCCAGGCGGGCGCCAAGGCGGCGGCGCTCTGCGCCAACACGGAGGCCGTCACGTTCCTCCAGCGGGCCCTCCAGGCGCTCGAGCGAATGGCCGACAGCCCGGAGCGCACGCGGCACGCCATCGACCTCCGCCTCGACCTTCGCCCCCCGCTCCTCCAGCTCGGCCGCCTCCAGGAGGTGCTCGCCCTCTCCCAGGAAGCCGAAGGCATGGCCGAGCGTCTCGGGGACGAGCCGCGCCTGGCGCGCGTCTACGCCTACCTGATCAACTACCACTATCTCAAAGGCGAGCCGGACCTGGCCCTCGAGTACGGCGAGCGCTGCCTCACGCTCGGTGAGGCGAGCGGCGATCTGGCGCTCCAGGCGCTCTCCCGCCAGTACATCGGCCACAGCTACCACGCCCAGGGCCGTTACCGACGGGCGGAAGGGATCCTCCGCCAGAACATCGAGGCGCTCGAAGCCACCTCCGGGGGCGACGGGGTGGCGCGCGCCACCACATCCTACATCTCGTCATGCGGGTGGCTCGCCTTCACGCTGGCCGAGCTGGGCGAGTTCGACCTCGCCCACGCCTACACCGAGCGGGCGCAGCAGGCCGCCGATGCGAGCGGTCACGCCTACAGCCAGGCGATCGCCTGGACTCTCGCCGGCCTCGTCTGGGCGCGGCGCGGCCATCTCGACCAGGCCCTGCCGCCCCTGGAGCGGAGCCTGGAGATCTGCACCAAGAAGTACCTCGCCGTCTGGCGCCCCATCCCCTCGTCCCTGCTCGGGCTGGCCCTCGTCCTCCTCGGTCGGTTGGACGAGGGGCTCCGCCTCCTGGAGGACGGGGTCGCGCTCACCGAGGACCTCGGCGTGAAGGCCTACCTCGCCCTCTGGACGGGCCAGCTCGGGGAGGGGCTCCTGGCCGCCGGACAGGTCGAGCGCGCCCTCGCCGTGGCCCAGCGGGCGCTCGAGCTGGCGCTCGAGCACAAGGAGCGTGGCCATCGGGCCTGGGCGCTCAGGCTCCTCGGGCAGGCGCGGCAGCGCCTCGAGGCTCCGCCCTGCAGGCTGGCCCAGGAGCATTACGCCGAAGCGATGGACCTCGCGACCGAGCTCGAGATGCGGCCGCTCTTCGCGCGGTGCACCCACGAGCTGGGACAGCTCTTACTCCGAACGGGGGACCGGACGAGCGCGGCCGACTGCCTCAGCCGGGGGGCGGCGATGCTCCGGGAAATGGATCTGCGGCTGGAGCCGGCGAAGACCGGGGACGATCTCCAGATCTAGCCGAATGCTGAATAAAGTCAGCTCGCGTCCCCGAACCTTCAACGCGCCCCTGGCTGAGGCGTCCCGAGCGCGGGCTTGGCCCGCGCAATGAACTCGGGCCTCGCCTCGGGGCGGGCCTGCCTCACGGCATGGCCGACGCCCCTCGGCTCGGACAACGGGGGAGGTATCGGAAGGGGCGGGTACCCGCGCCGGGTACCCGCGTAGCGGGTGCGCGCGCCAGCGCGGGGGGTCGGCGTGGGTGGCCGCCTTCCGAGGTGTCTAGCGCCTCGGCTGAGGCGCCGGCCTCAGAGAACCCCGACGCGGTTTCGGCCGAGCCGCTTGGCCTCGTACAGCGCCTTGTCGGCCGCCGAAATCAGGTCCGCGCCCGACGCTCCGTCCTCCGGCAGGCCGGCCACGCCCAGGCTCAGCGTGAGGGCGCCGTGGGGAAAGCTGTGCCCCTCGACGACCACCCGGATGCGCTCTGCATACGCCGCGGCCCCCGCCTTCGGCGTGTCCACGAGGAGGACCGCGAACTCGTCTCCGCCGTAGCGGGTGATCACCGTGAAGCTCCGGGAGCTTCTCAGCAGCAGCTGGGACACTCCCTTGAGAGCCTCGTCCCCCGCGCCGTGGCCGAACTGGTCGTTGATCTCCTTGAAGTGGTCCAGGTCGATGAGGACGAGTGAGACCGGCTGGCGGAACCGCGCGTGGCGCCTGATCTCCTCTTCCATGCGGAGCATGAAATGGCGCCGGTTGTAGACCCCGGTCAGGCCGTCCTTGAACGAGAGGTCCTCGAGCTGGGCGTTGCGGATGGCGACGGCCGCCTGGGAGGCGAGCGCGCGCACCAGGTCCGCGTACTCCGGATCGAACGGGACCGGCGTGTTCGTCTCGTCGAGGGCGTTGATGAGCTCGAGAACCCCGAGGACATTCCCGGCCGGGTCCTTGAGCGGGACGACGATCATCGAGTGGGCCTGGTAGCCCGTCTTGACGTCGAAGTCACGGTTGAAGGTGTAGGGCACGTCCGGCGGGATCGCGTAGCAGTCCGGGAGGTTCAGCACCTCCCCGGTGAGGGCGACGTAGCCGGCCAGGCTGGTCTCGCTCATCGGGAGCGGCTCGGCCTCGAACAGCCGCTGCATCTCGCGCTCGCCGAGCTTCCGGGCCATCGGATCGTTCTGGACGACGGCGAACCGGAGCTGGTCCCCCTCGCGGAGGAAGAGGGTGCCGGCCTCGGCGCGGGTGAAGCGCCGCGCCTCCCGCAGGATCCGCTCGAGGAGGAGCGAGAGGTCCCGCTCGCTCGTCAGGTCGATCCCGATCTGGATGAGCTCTCTCAGGAGCTGGACGACATCCATCGCCCGGCCCATCGCCTCACCGCTCCGGCTGCGGCAGCGCGAGGAAAGCCTCCAGGGCCTCGCGCATCTCCGCGGGAACCGCCGCGAACTCCACTCCCGCCCCGACCTCCTCACCGGTCCGCTGGGCCCGCCGCACCCACCCCTCGAGCGCGAACGGCGTGGGCGGCTCGGGCAGCGTGAACACGAGCCGGACCAACTCCCCGACCGAGAGGGCCAGCGGCGTGGCAAGAGCGCACCCCCCGGCGCTCACGTCCATGATCGTCCCTTTCCCCGCCTCGCCGGACCCGCGACCGATCTCCACGGGGATGGAGGTCGGCCTGCGCGGATAGCGCCTGAGCGTGAGGCCTTCCAGATCAAGAGCTTCCTCCAGGGCCTTGATGTAGCCCTTCTGCCATTCCATGGCGCCCATATCCGGGTCGCCGTAACGCCGCAGCTCGTCCAGACCCGTTCGAGCGCGAACCAGCTTGGCCAGGACAGCTTCGCGCAGGGGAGTCACCGCTTGCCCGTCCCTCCTGAGCCCGTCGACACCTTCGCGGTGCGCGGAACGCCGCGACTCTACGGCTTTCCTGGAGCCCCGTCAAGGGGGGACATGTCCGCTGCGGCGGGCGAGCCAACTCCCGTTTCAGTCTACCACCCCGACGAAGCGGCCGCCCGCGCCCCGGCGTGGTTGATCGGCTGCCGTCGATCGGCTAGGATGCGCCCGACAGCGCGAGGAGGGGACAACACACCTGGGAGCGTGGCGGGGCAAAACCTTTCGAGCGCGCACCCGCGCCGAAGGCGTGAGAGGCCCCCTCCGACTGATCTACAGGAGAGTGAGATGGGAAGACTCGGCCACTGGCTCATCGGCGTGATGGCAGGCGGCGTCCTGCCAAGCGCGGTCTGGGCTCAGGAGCGCGTGCCGGACTGGGGCTGGGGGATGCACCCGATATGGTGGATGTGGGGCGCCTGGGGGATCGGCATGATGCTGGTCATGCTCGCCTTCTGGGTCCTCGTCATCGTCGGCATCGTCCTCGGCATCCGCTGGCTCGTGGGAGCCGGACGCGCCTCGGGTCCCGACCGGGCCGTCGAGATCCTCCGCGAGCGCTACGCCCGAGGGGAGATCAGCCGGGAGGAATTCGAGGCGCGCAAGCGAGACCTCGTGTGAGCCCGGGCGACCGTCCCGTCGCCGACCCGGACCTCAGTGTTGACGCGCTATCCTCAGAGCGATTAGAGTCAGTTCAGCCTTCATAGAGAGCCCTGCCGATGCGCCACGCCCTCGAAGGGATCAAGGTCCTCGACCTCACCGGCTACATCGCCGGCTCCTACGCCGCGATGATGCTCGGAGACCTGGGCGCCGAGGTCGTCAAGGTCGAGCCGCCCGAGGGCGATCCCTTCCGCGAGCTCCAGGGTTTCTTCGGCTGGAACCGCGGCAAGCGCTCCATCGCGCTGAACCTCAAAGAGCCCAAAGGCCGCGAGGTCGTGCTGAAGCTGGCTGCCCGGAGCGACGTCGTGATGGAGAACTTCCGCCCGAGCGTCGCGGACCGGCTGGGCGTGGGCTACGAGGCGCTGTCGCGCGTCAACCCGCGGATCATCTACTGCGCGGTGACGGCCTTCGGCCAGGACGGCCCGTACAAGGACCGCCCCGGCTTCGATCCCCTGCTCCAGGCCATGAGCGGGCTCATGGTGCTTCAGGGCGGCGACGGCCCGCCCCAGTATCTCCGCATCGCCCTCACCGACTACTACGCCGCGGCCCTCGCTGCTCAGGGCATCCT
>JACQWB010000052.1 GCA_016209385.1 Candidatus Rokuibacteriota bacterium | reverse complement strand
GGCCTCGACGGCCCCCTCCGAACCCTCCCCCGGGAACGGCTTGCGCGGGCCAAGCCCGCGCTCGAAATGTGGGATGAGTGCGCGTAAGGTACGCGTGCTTGTGGCAAAGCCGGGGTTGGATGGCCACGACCGGGGCGCTAAGATCGTCGCCCGCGCGCTCCGGGACGCAGGCTTCGAGGTCATCTACACCGGGCTCCACCAGACACCGGAGCAGGTGGTGGCCACCGCGATCCAGGAGGACGCTGACGCGATCGGGCTCAGCGTCCTGTCCGGGGCGCACAACCACCTGTTCAAGCGTGTCCTCGAACTCCTGGAGGAGAAAGGGGCCGGCGACATCGTCGTGTTCGGCGGCGGTATCATCCCGCCCGAGGACGTCGCGGCGCTGAAGGCCCTCGGGGTGAAGGAGATCTTCACGCCCGGCACCTCCACCCAGACGATCATCAAGTTCGTCAGGGAGAACATCCGCCCGGCCGACAGCGCCGCCTGAGCCCGATGGACTTCGAGCTGACGCCCGAGCAGAGGGAGATCCGGCGGGTGGCCCGCGACTTCGCGGAGAGCGAGATCATCCCGGTCGCGGCCCGCTTTGACGAGGCCCACGAGTTCCCTCACGAGATCATCACGAAGCTCGGCGAGCTCGGCTTCATGGGCGCGCTCTTCCTTCCCGACTACGGCGGCGCGGGCCTGGACTATGTGTCGTATGCCCTCGTGGTCGAGGAGCTCTCGCGGGCCGACGGCTCGGTCGGTATCACCATGTGGGCCCACAACTCCCTCTGCTCCAACCACATCGCGCTCTTCGGGAGCGAGGCCCAGAAGCGCAGGTATCTCGTCCCGCTGGCTCGAGGGGACGCGCTGGGCGCCTGGGGGCTCACCGAGCCTGGCTCGGGGTCGGACGCCGCGGCCATGAAGACCCGGGCGGTCCGGGACGGCGACCAGTTCGTCCTCACAGGCACCAAGGCGTTCATCACGAACGCGAGCGTCGGCCGGTACGCGGTGGTCATGGCCGTGACCGATCCGCAGAAAGGGCAGAAGGGGATCTCGGCCTTCATCCTGGAGAAGGGGATGCCGGGGTTCAGCGTGGGACAGCGCTACCGGAAGCTCGGTCTCCACGCCTCCGACACCGCCGAGCTGGTCATGGACGGGGTGCCCGTGCCCGAGGGGAACCTCCTCGGCGAGCTCGACCGGGGGTTCATCAACTCCATGCAGGTTCTGGAAGGCGGGCGCATCGCGATGGCCGCCATGGCCGTGGGCCTCGCCCAGGCGGCGCTCGATGCTTCGGTCGCCTACATGAAGCAGCGGACGGCCTTCGGCAGGGCGCTGGCCGAGTTCAACGGGCTTCAGGGAATGATCGCCGAGATGGCCACCGACGTGGAGGCGGCCCGGCTCCTCACCCTTCGCGCCGCCTACCTCAAAGACAAGGGGCTGCCGGCCAGGCACGCCGCCTCGATGGCCAAGGTCTTCGCCTCCGAGGTCGGGATGCGCGCGGCCACGCGCGCCGTCCAGCTGCATGGCGGCGCCGGGTACATCACGGAGTTCCCCGTGGAGCGGATCTTCAGGGACGTGAAGCTCTGTGAGATCGGCGAGGGCACCTCGGAGATCCAGCGGCTGGTCATTGCCCGGGAGATCCTCCAGCTTGGCTAGGAGCGGGCGCATCTTCGAGCGCGGGCTTGGCCCGCGCAAGCCAGGGGGGAGGTTCGGAAGGGGGGCGGAGCCCCCCTCCGAGTGGGAGCGCATGGTCATTGCCCGGGAGATCCTGGAGGTCCGGTAGCCGGCAGCCGACCGCCATGGCCGACCCGAACGTGCTCTTTGATGTCCAGGCCGGGGTGGCGCGGATCACGCTGAACCGCCCCGACGTCCTCAACGCCGTGGACGTCGCCCTGGCCGCCCAACTCGCCGACGCCGTGGAGGCCGCGGCCAGGAACCCGAACATCTGGGTCGTGGTGGTCCGGGGCGCGGGATCTTCCTTCTCCTCGGGCATCGACCGGAATGCCCTCGCGGCAGGGGAGATCGGGGAAGCCTTCTACCGCCACTGGATCCGGGGGCTCAACGGCCTCGAGGACATGGGGAAGCTGGTGATCGCCGTGCTTCACGGGTACTGTCTCGGTGGTGGCCTCCAGCTTGCGCTCGCGTGCGATCTCCGGCTGGCCACGCGGGACTGTGTGCTCGCGCTCGGCGCCACCGCCCACGGCCTGGTCCCCGACGGTGCCGTGCTGAGGCTCGCCCGGGTCGTCGGGATCGGGCGCGCCAAGGAACTGGCCCTCCTCAACCCCAGGATTACGCCCGAGGAAGCCAGGGCCATCGGGCTCGTGAACTGGGTCGTAGGGTCCGACGAGGTCGAGGGGGCACTTGCCCGGATCACCGAGAGCGCGCTCCACGCGGCTCCGACGGCTGTCTGGCACACGAAGCGGCTTCTCCACGCGTCGTTTCACTCGGATCCCAGGGCCCTGGTCGAGGAGCTGATCCTGGCTCAGAAGGAGTGCATGAGGTCCTGGGAGATCGAAGTCGCGAACCGGGCATGGCACGAGAAGCGGGAGGCCCGGTACTACCCTCCGCCGGATGGGACGGGCCGGCCAGATGCAGGCTAAGTGCCTGTCTTGCTTGACAAGTCCGGTCCCGCTCCGGTACACTCGCCTCCCGCAGCGAGCGAGAGTTGATCGACACTTTGCGCCACCCTGGCCACGAAGCCTGGCGGCTCCTCTCGCGGAGAGATGACCCGGCCCCGGTTCGTGCCGCTCACGACCGACACCTGACAGGGGAAAAGGGGTGGAAATCCTCTCCTCAGGGGTAGGGGAGTTCAGGTTTACGGATCCCGACGCCGTGCGGGTCTGGATGCGGGACCGGAAGCGCCGGGACTTCGTGGACAAGACCCTCACCCCGGCCGAGGCGGTCGGCCGCTTCGTCGCCGACGGCGACTACGTCTCCTTCGACTTCTCCTCCTTCACCCGTGGTCCCCTTGTGTTGATCCGCGAGATCATCCGGCAGGGCCGGCGGGACCTCTGGTACTGCGCCAAGTTCACGCTGATGGAGTCGACGCTCCTGGTGGCCGCGGGCGCCTGTTCCAGGATCGATGTCGGCTTCATGGGGCTGGGCGACACGCTCAGCCGGGCCGTCGAGGAGGGGCGCGTGAGGGTCACCGAGTGGACGAACGGCACGCTGACCCTCCGCCACCTCGCGGGAGGGATGGGCGTACCGTTCCTCCCGACACGGGCGCTGCTCGGCTCTGATACGCTGAAGTACTCCGGCGCTACGGTCGTGAAAGATCCGTTCGGCGGCAAGCCCGTCGCCCTGGTGCCCGCGCTCAACCCCGACGTGGGGCTGATCCACGCCCATCAAGCCGACGTGTACGGGAACGCCCGGTGCTTCGGTCCCGGCGTCTCGCCGCTGGAGACAGCGATGGCCTCGAGGAAGGTCATCGTTTCCGCCGACGAGATCATCGACCACGATGATATCCGGAAGGACCCGGGCAAGACGACGATCCCGTACTATATGGTGGACGCGGTCGTGTACGCCCCGTTCGGCGCCTATCCGGGTGGCCTCCCCGGCGTGTACGAGATGGACTTCGAACATTTTGCCGAGTACTACACGCTGGAGCGCCAGGGTGAGCTGAAGGCGTACCTCGACAAGTATGTCTACAGCGTCGGATCGGACCAGGAGATGCTGGGGAACCGGGTGGGGCTCGCGCGGCTGAACGAGCTGCGTCGCCGCGCCACCATCAAAGAGGGCTACCGGTGACCGACGACCGCGAGCGGCCCATTCGCCGGAGGCGCGGCGAGCGCGGCCCGGTGGCCGGTCTCCGGTTCGAGCGAGCATGCCGAAAGGCGGTCGGGCACCCGTCGTGAGCGAGCGGGGCTGGGGAAGCCGGATCGCACACCCCGGGGCTCGCTCGTGCGCGCTGGCTATGAACATGACGCGAAGGCGAAGGTCGCACGCCGCGGGAGCGCATCCGGAGGGGCCCCGCCCCGCGCGGGCACCCACGCCGAAGGCGTGGGTCGGACGGGTGACCGCCGAAGGTGAGCGAGCGAGAACCGGAGACCGGACACCCGGGTCGAGGCGGACATGACGCGGGAGTTCACCGAAGCCGAGTTCATGATCGCCCAGTGCGCCCGGCTCCTGGAGGACCAGAAGACCGCCTTCATCGGCTTCGGCATGCCCCAGGTCGCGGCGATCCTGGCCCAGCGAATCCAGGCCCCGCAGCTCGTCCAGGTCTTCGAGTTCGGCGCGATCGGGCCGACCCCGCTCACGCCCTTCGTCCGCAACACCATGGGCGGGCCCTCGAACTGCTACCGCTCGATCGCGTGGACCAGCATGAACCAGATCTTCGCCCAGGCCCAGGTCGGCCTCGTCGATTACGGCGTGCTCGGCGCGACCCAGATCGACCTCTACGGCAACATCAACTCGACGATGCTCGGGGAGGATTACGCGAGGCCAAAGAAGCGCTTTCCGGGGTCGGGAGGCGCCAACGAGGTCGCCTCTTACTGCTGGAAGACGATCGTCATCATGATGCACGAGCGGCGCCGCTTCGTTCCGCGGGTGGATTTCATCACCTCGCCTGGGTACCTGGACGGAAGCCCGGGGGCGCGCGAGCACGCGGGGCTTCCGGCGGGGACCGGACCGTGGCGCGTCGTGACCTCGCGGGCCGTCTTCGGCTTCGACGACGACTCGAAGAAGATGACGCTGCTCGGCGTCCTCCAGGGTTACACCCCCGAGGAGGTGTTGGCCGAGATGGAGTTCAAGCCGCTCGTGGCCACGGGCGTGGAGGAACTTTCTCCACCGACGAGTCAGGAGCTCAGGATTCTCCGCGAGGAGATCGACCCTGCCCGGACGATCATCGGGCGGACCGGGAAGGCGTGATGGGTGAGCCGATCCTCACGGCCGGGGGGATCCACCTGGCGTTCGGCGGCGTCAAGGCCCTGCGCGGCGTCAGCGTGGAGGTCCGTCAGGGGGAGATCTTCTCCCTCATCGGTCCCAACGGGGCGGGCAAGACGGTGCTGCTCAACTGCATCAACGGCCTCTACCACCCTCAGCACGGGCGCATTGCGTTTGAGGGGAGGGATCTGGGCGGCCTCAAGCCCTACCAGCGGGCCATGCTCGGAATCTCCCGGACGTTCCAGAAGATCGAGCTGTTCAGCGGGATGACCGTGCTCGACAACATCCGCCTCGGTCGCCACATGCACATGCGGACCGGGCTCCTGACGGGCAGTCTCTACGTCGGTCCGGCCGCCCGGGAGGAGATCGAGCACCGGGAGTTCATCGAGCGTGAGATCATCGACTTCCTGGAAATGACCCACCTCCGCGACAAGGTCGTGGGGATGCTCCCCTACGGGCTCCAGAAGCGCGTCGAGCTCGGGCGGGCGCTTGCCCTCGGCCCGAAGCTCCTGCTCCTGGACGAGCCCATGGCTGGGCTCAACCTGGAAGAGGTGGAGGACATGGCGCGCTTCGTCCTCGACATCAACGAGGAGCCGCGCTGGCGTGTGACCTGTGTCCTCGTCGAGCACGATATGGGCGTGGTGATGGACATCTCGCACCGGGTCGCGGTTCTGAACTTCGGCGAGAAGATCGCCGAGGGAAGCCCCGAGCAGATCCAGGCCGACCCGCTGGTGCACGACGCCTATCTGGGGGAAGAGGAGGCAGACTACGCGTCGCGCCGGTGAGGGCCATGCCCGGCGGGTGCAGATCACGCCGGAGCTATCGCTGACGAAGCTCCTCCTGGAGACCGCGCGTCACTATGGTGAGCGCAAGGTCGCCATGCGCGAGAAGGAGTTCGGCATCTGGCGCCCGGTGACCTGGCGCCAGTACCTGGCCCAGGTGCGCTTCCTCGCGCTCGGGTTCACCGCGCTCGGCCTCAACCGCGGCGACAAGGTGGCGCTGATCGGTCACAACCGGCCCGAGGGGCTCTGGGCGGAGATGGCGGTGCTCGCCGTGGGCGGCGTCGTCGTCTGGCTCTACCAGGACGCGCTGATCGACGAGGTCCAGTACGTGGTGGACCATTCGGATGCCCGCTTCCTGGTCGGCGAGGGCCAGCAGGAGGTGGACAAGGGGCTGGCTATCAAGGAGCGCTGCCCCAAGCTGGAGCGGATCATCTGGGACGACCCGAAGGGGATGCGAGGATACTCGGACCCGTGCCTCATGAGCCTGGCCGAGGTCCGCCGCCTGGGGCACGAGTTCGATGCACGGGACCCGGAAGCCTTCGAGCGGATGGTGGCCCGGGGAACCGGGGACGGTGTGGCGCTCCTCTTCTACACGTCCGGCACCACGGCCCAGCCCAAGGGGGCGCTCCTCACCCACACCAACATGCTCAAGATGGGCCAGAACATGCTGGCGGTGGACCCGTGTCGCGAAAGCGACGACTTCGTCTCGTTCCTCCCCTTCGCCTGGATCGGCGAGCAGATGATGTCCATCTCGTGCGGCCTCCAGGCCGGCTTCACGCTGAACTTCCCGGAGGACCCCGAGACGGTCCAGCACGACATCCGCGAGATCGGCCCGCAGGTGCTCTTCTCGCCGCCACGCATCTACGAGCAGATGGTGCGGACCGTCCAGGTCAAGGTGCTGGACGCGCCGAAGCTCAAGCGGCGCGTCTACAGCTGGGCGCTGAAGATCGGGGGCCGCGTGGCCGACCTCCGGTTCGCCAAGGCGCAGGTCCCGGCCTGGCTCGGGCTCGCCAACACGCTCGCCGGCCTGCTGGTCTTCAGGAAGCTCCGGGACCACCTGGGGCTCGGCCGGATCCGTCACGCCTACACCGGCGGGGCCGCCCTCGGCCCCGACCACCTGCGCTTTTTCCACGCCATCGGGGTGAACCTGAAGCAGATCTACGGCCAGACCGAGATCGCGGGAATCTCGGTCCTCCATCGGGACGGTGACGTGAAGTTCGACACGGTGGGCTTGCCGATCCCCGAGACCGAGGTCTGCGTCGCCCCGGACGGTGAGATCCTTTCCCGGAGCCCGTGCGTCTTCAACGGCTACTACAAGATGCCGGAGGAGACCGTGCGCACGCTCCGGGACGGCTGGCTCCACTCCGGCGACATCGGCTTCATCGACGGGGACGGCCACCTGGTGGTCTTCGACCGCCGCAAGGACGTGATGACACTCGCCGACGGGAGCCGGTTTTCGCCCCAGTACATCGAGACCCGGCTCAAGTTCAGCCCGTACATCAAGGACGCCTGGATCCTGGGCCACGGGCGGGACACGGTGACCGCCGTGATCTGCATCGACGCCGGCGTAGTCGGCAAGTGGGCGGAGGACCACCACATCCCGTACACCTCCTATCCCGAGCTGTCGCAGAAGCCGGAGGTCCGGGCGCTCGTCGCGGAGGGGGTCGCCCACGTGAACAAAGGGCTGCCCGCAGCCGCGCGCATCCGCCGCTTTGTCAACCTGCACAAGGAGTTCGACGCGGACGATGAGGAGCTGACGCGCACGCGGAAGCTCAGGCGCGCGTTCCTCGAGGAGCGATACCGAGATATCGTCGAGGGACTCTACTCGGGGACGACCGAGATCCACCTGGACACCACGATCACGTACGAGGACGGCCGGGTGTCCCACTCGAAGACCACGCTGGGCGTGGTCACGGCGCCGGGGACGTGATGGCGATCTTCCTCGAGCTGTTCCTCTCGGGCATCATGGTGGGCTCCATCTACGCGCTGGTGGCGCTCGGCTGGACGCTCATCTACAAGTGCTCGGGCGTCCTGAACCTCGCCATGGGCGAGCTGACGTTGATCGGCGCCTACCTCTGCCTCACCTACTACCAGTGGGGCTTCCCGTTCCCCGTCGCGCTCGCGTGTACGCTCGTCACCGGCTTCATCCTCGGGCTGGTGACGGAGCGGCTCTTCCTGCGCCGGATGATCGGCGAGTCCATCCTGGCCGTCATCATGGTCACAGCCGGCCTCTCGTTCTTCTTCCGCGCGCTGGTGGGCTTCACGTGGGGGACGGACACGGTGGTCTTCGACCCGCCCGTCTTCCCGCGTGAGCCGGCGCGCTTTTTCGGCATGGTCTTTGGCCAGGTCTATATCTGGAGCTTCGTCGCGGCCATCGTGCTCCTGGTCGTGTTCGTCTGGTTCTTCCAGCGCAGCCGCTGGGGGCTGTCGATGCAGGCGACCGCTGACGACGAGATGGCGGCGCTGTCCCTCGGCGTGTCGGCGAAGCGGGTCTACGCGCTCGCGTGGGCGATCGCCTTCATGGCGGCGGGGGTCGGCGGGACGCTGCTCGGAAACATCAACGGGCTCAACATCTCGGTCGGCTACCTCGGGCTCCTGGTGCTCCCCGCCGTCGTGCTAGGCGGCCTCAACTCCGTCCCCGGGGCCATCGTCGGCGGCATCGCCATCGGTGTGCTCCAGAACCTGTCCGATGTGTATCTCGGCAAGCTGACCCAAGGGGGGGTCAAGGAGATTGCCCCGTTCGTCTTCATGGTCATCGTCCTCCTCATCCGCCCGTACGGTCTCTGGGGCTGGGTGAAGATCGAAAGGGTATGAGCGCCCGACGCGTCCTGTCTCGGGTCGCGGCCTCCGGGGCCGCGGGTCCTGTCGCCCCCTCCCCACGCCTTCGGCGTCGGGGGCCCAGCCCCACCGTCGGCGCCCGGGTACCCGCGCCGAAGGCGTGGGTGCGCCCGGTGTGGGGGACCCCCCGGCGCCGCCGTTGGGGCTCCCCGCTCGCCGCACCACCCGCGGCCCGCGTGAGATCCGCCAGCGCGACCCGGCGTCCGTCATACCGAGCGACTGGATAATGTATCTTCCGAGCGGGGTGTACCACGAGACCTACGGAGCCAGCCACGCCTGGTGGCAGACTGGCTTCGTGCGGGGCAAGATGGTTCTCCTCGTCGCGTTCGTCGCGACGCTCCCGCTCTACGCCAACCTCTACGTCGTGTCGGTGGCCAACATTATCCTGTACACGATTCTCTCGGCCCTCGGCGTCCAGCTCCTGATCGGCTACTGCGGCCAGATCACGCTCGGCCACGCCGCGTTCATCGCGGTCGGGGCCTACGCCACGGCGATGGGCGTCCTCTTCTGGGGCCTGCCGTACCCGGTGGCGGCCTTGGTCGGCTGCCTCCTCGCCGGCGTGTGGTCCGTCGTCTTCGGCCTGCCGTCCGCGCGGATCAAGGGCTTCTACCAGATCATGACGACGATGGCCGCCCAGTTCATCACCGTGGACTTCATCATCACGCATTACGTCAGCAGGGTCGGTGGGCGGGAGCACTACTTCTCGCTCCCGCCGGGGACGATCACGATCGCCGGCTGGCCGGTGGACAGCGAGGTGAAGGTCTACTACCTGGCCTCGGCCCTCACGATCCTGTCCATGGCGGCGTTGGCGAACCTGCTCCGCACGCGGGTCGGCCGGGCCTGGATCGCGATCCGCGACAACGACATCGCTGCCGAGGCGATGGGCGTCAACGTGGTCGCCTACAAGCTCCTGGCTTTCTTCGCCGCCGGAGTCCTGGCGGGGATCGCCGGGGCGGTCTGGATTCCCTCGCTCCTCTTCGTGAGCCCGGAGCACTTCCAACTCTCGTGGGGGCTCTGGCTCGTCGGGGTCATCCTGATCGGCGGGATCGGCAGCCTCTACGGGGTGGCGTTCGGCTCGATCTTCGTCACGGGGATCCTGGAGCTGCTCAAGTTCGCCGTCATTCCGCTGTCGGACGTCTACCCCGCGCTGACGGAACGGTTCCTCTACGTGAAAGAGGCCGCCTTTGGCCTGGCGATCGTGCTTTTCCTGCTCTACGAACCCCGGGGGCTCGCCTACCGGTGGCAGCAAACCAAGAACTATTTCAACCTCTGGCCGTTCGCGTATTAACCCCAAAAGGAGGCCCAAAATGAGACGATTGGCGCTCGGCATGCTGACGCTGGCGCTCCTGCTCCTCGGCGGAACCGCCTGGGCGCAGGAGGTCAAGCTCGGGTCGCTCAACGACCTGACGGGTCCCACGTCCGACGTCGGAAAGGACATCGCGCTCGGGATCCGCGAGGCGGTGCAGTACGTGAACGATACCGGCGGCATCAACGGCAAGAAGATCCGGCTCTTCCTCTATGACTACGGCTATCGGGTGCCGGAGGCGATCACGACGTACAAGCGCTTTCGGGACTTCGACCGCGTGGTGGGGGTCCTCGGGTGGGGCACTGGCGATACGGAGGCGCTCTCGCCCACCGTGGGCAAGGACCGGCTCCCCTACCTTTCCCATTCGTTCGCGGCCAAGCTGACGGATCCGAAGACGGCCCCCTACAACTTCGTGTACGGCACCGACTACTCCTCCAACGCGCGCGCGGCCATGACGGTCTGGGTCGAGGAGGTCTGGATGAAGGACCCGCGGTTCCGCGAGGCACGGGCCAAGGGGGAGAAGCCGCGGATCGTGATGTTCTACGCCTTCCCGGTGCCGTACTCGAGCGCACCCATCAAGGCACTGAAGAACCACGCGGAGCTCCTGGGCTTCGAGGTCGGGGCTGACCAGGACGTGTCGCTGGTGGCGCTCGACACCAAGAGCCAGGTGCTGGCCGCCAAGGGGTTCAAGCCCCACCTGGCCTGGCACGGGAACACCACCATGTCGGTGGCGGCGACCATCAAGGACGCACACGCGCTCGGGCTCGGCGCCGATCACATCGTGAACAACTGGGGGTACGACGAGAACCTGGTCCGGCTGGCCGGTCCGGCTGCGGAAGGTGTGATGGGGATCGCCGTCAACGCCTTCTACGGCGACAAGGTGCCGCTCATGGAGAAGGTGCTCGAGTACGGCAAGAAGGTCAACCCGGGCGTGCCGCCCGAGGCCAGGATGATCCGCACCGTGCAGTCGTGGGTCCAGGTGCTGATGATGGCCGAGGCCATGAAGCGCGCCGACAGGGCGGGCAAGCTGAACGGCCCGGGACTCAAAGAAGCGTTCGAGACATTCCGGGACTGGACCCCCGGGCTCGGCCGGCCGCCCATCACGCTGTCGCCCACCGATCACCGGCCCGGGTCGGTGATCCCCATCTACCGGATCAAGGCTGGGAAGTTCGAGCTCGTCAAGCAGGTCGACCTCAAGGCGAAGTGGCCCAAGCAGTGGGACGGAGAATGGTTCGGTTACTAGTTCCTTTCGCTGCCCGCCCAGCGGGTCCTGTCGCGGCGAACAGCCCCACCGTCGGGGCCACCCCCGCCCCACCCGCTTCGCGGGTACCCGGGGACCCCCGGCCCCTCCGGTGGGGCGGGGCCCCCGACGCCGAAGGCGTGGGGAGGGGCGCCGCGCCACCCGCTGGGCCCGCTGCGATCGGCGCCCGCCTCGCTTGCGCAGAGGGGAGGGGCGTGAGGTGCTGAAGGTTAGCAACATCGAGGTCCTGTACCACGAGGTGATGCTCGCCTTGAAGGGGGTGTCCCTCGAGGTGCCTCCGCAGGGGATCGTCGCGCTCCTCGGCGCGAACGGCGCCGGCAAGAGCACCACGCTGAAGGCGATCTCCGGGCTGCTCAAGCACGAGAACGGGCACGTCGCCGAAGGCTCCATCGAGTTCCTCGGCGAGCGCATCGACCGGAAGTCGGCGGAGGAGATCGCCCGGATGGGGATCATCCAGGTGATCGAGGGTCGGCGGGTCTTCGAGCACCTGACCGTGGAGCAGAACCTGCGCGTCGGCGGCCATCTCCGGGCGGACCGCGGGACGGTCGGCGCGGGACTCGAGATGGTCTACCACTACTTCCCCCGGCTCAAGGAGCGCCGGAACGTGGCCGCCGGCTTCGTCAGCGGCGGCGAGCAGCAGATGCTGGTGATCGGCCGGGCCCTGATGGCCCGGCCCAAGCTGCTGCTCCTCGACGAGCCATCCATGGGGCTCGCGCCGCTCCTGATCAAGGAGATCTTCGAGATCGTCACGCAGCTCAACCAGAAGGAGGGGATCCCGGTTCTGGTCGTTGAGCAGAACGCGAAACTCGCCCTCTCGGTGGCGCGGTACGCGTACGTGCTCGAGAACGGGCGGGTCGTCATGGACGGGGACTCGGAGAAGCTCCGGGAGAACCCGGACATCCGCGACTTCTACCTCGGGCTGACCGACCTGGGGACGCGGAAGAGCTTTCGCG
>JACQWB010000051.1 GCA_016209385.1 Candidatus Rokuibacteriota bacterium | reverse complement strand
TGTTTCCCTCGGCCGCGCCGGCGGCCCCAATCAGCCCTCGGAAGATCGGGCCCGCTGGCTCACGAGCCCCGGATCGCGGCTTTCCCGTGCTATTTCGGTCGTGCGGCCACATCATCCTGGGCGAAGATCCGAAACGGCTGTATCGACCTGGGAACACTTTTCGTGAACCGGCGGCCGTGGTATGCTGCGTGCCGAGCGGCGACTTATGGTTGAGCGGAGTCCCGAGGACGTAACCCTCTGCACCGTGCATGATGACCTCAAGGCCGGCTTCGCCGACCTCAAAACCGAGATGCGCACCGGCTTTGCCGACCTCAAGCAGGAAGTTCAGACCGGCTTCGCCGACCTCAAAACCGAAATGCGCGAGCTGAAGGCCACCCTGGTTACGGGATTCGGCGGGCTGCCGACGCGCGAGTCCAGTGAGGAAATGGTGCGGCTGCTCCGGGAGGCCAACCGGCTTCAGGAGGAGCGATTTACTCAGCTCGAGCTTCGCATCCGCGAGCAGCACCTGGAAACTCAGCAGGTGCTCCACGCGCTGGTCGAGGGCCAGCGCGGCCTGGTCGACCAAGTGCGGGCTCTCGCCGGCCAGATCGGGGGTCTGTCCACCGACATCAAGGCCCTCATCGCCCGCCTGGATGCCCTCATCAAGGGCCCGGGCGACGGCAGGCCTACCGCCTAGCCTCCTCGCGGCATTCGAGCCATCCTCCGGTCTTCCCCCCTCCATGACACCATTCGTGCGGCTGCGGCATCGTGCGACAAGTCAGGCTGCTCGCGCGGGCGATTCACATCGCCAGCCCCCGGGCTCGCGGACCAGCTCGCTTGGTGTGACGCGGCTCGAGATTCGCTGGGTAGCCCGGTATGCCCGATCTGCCGCTGCGAACGGCGTGGGAGAAGAGGTCGCCGCCTGGGTCAGTCACAGAGGGCGGAGCTCCCCTCCGAGAACCTCCAGAAGGCTGTCGAAGATCTGGTTCGAGCGCGGGCTGCGCCCGCGCAACCGATGGGGGAGGTTCGGAAGGGGGGCGAAGCCCCCCTCCGAGGATCCCTAGAGGATCAGGCCGACCAGGGCGATGTAGAACCCGCTCACCAGCCTGAAGATCGGGACGACGACGAAGCGGGTCGAGTCCGTGATGATCAGCAGGAGCAGGATGAACGGGCCGTACTGCTCGAGCTGCTGAAGCAGCGTCCAGGAGCCGCGGGGCAGGAAGTAGGGGAGGAAGTGGCCGCCGTCCAGGGGCGGCAGCGGGATCAGGTTGAAGATGGCGAGGGCCAGGTTGAACTGGTAGACCCAGAGCAGGACCCCCGCCAGCGGCTGGCCGAAGAACGGCGAGTCCACGATCCGCCGCACGAGGACCAGGGCGACCAGGCCGAGGAAGGCCACGACGAGGTTCGAGATGGGGCCCGCCGCGGCGACCCAGGCCATGTCGCGCACCGGGCGGCGGAGATTGTAGGCGTTGACGGGGACCGGCTTGGCCCAGCCGAAGCCGGCGAGGACGAAGGCCAGGGCCCCGATCGGGTCGATGTGGGGGAGGGGGTTCAGCGTGAGCCGCCCCTGGAGCCTCGCGGTCGGGTCACCGAGGCGGTCCGCGACGAGGCCGTGGGCCAGCTCGTGGACCGTTACGGCGAGCAGCAGGGCCGGGACCTGGAGGATGAGACGCTGGAGGAACGCGATGGGATCGCCGAAGAGGTCGCTCATCCGCCGCCGTCGGGGCCGCGCTCGCTTTCCAGCGGCTTTTCGGCGGGGATCCGGTAGCCCTCGTCGAGCCACACTCCGAGGTCTACGAGCCGGCAGACCAGCGAGCAGAACGGCCGGTGGGGGTTCGCCGCCCAGCTCACGGGGCCATTGCAGGTGGGGCAGCGGGGGTACGGGCCAGCGGGGAGAGATAGCGCGGAGCCGCTCATCGGGCTTTATTTTATCATGCGCTCGCCTCCGGGGGCGACACGGCGTTCGCCTTGGCCTGGCGCACGGTATTGGCAAACGCGAGAAAGCGGGAGACGGGGAACGGTTTGGGGAGGACGAGGATTGATGGCTTCGTCCGGAGCGGTAAGGCCGGTGTGCGGAGCACGATCGCGGGCAGGCGCTGGGTGAGGCTTTCGAGCCACTCCGGGGGGCTTTCCTCACGTCCCTCCGAATAATCCTCGTCGATCACGAGCAGATCCACGTCGCCCAGCGGCGGGTCGGGCTCGGCCCACGGATCCAGGATAAATCGAAGACTCCATCCTTTCAGGAGAACCTCAAAGAGCTCCTGCAGGCCACGGTCAGCTTCCACGACCAGAGCGCGGAGCTCCAGAGATCGGTTCATCGCTTCGGTTTGATCCCCTTCAGCTCAATCACCCAGGTCCGGGTAGTCCGGACAATCCGGAGCCAGCCCCGTCGCTCCAGGCCCATGGCGGCCTGATTGAGCGCGGCCGTGGAGAGTCCCAGGGCTTGCCGGAGAGCTGTCGGCCGCCAGCGGCGCCCGCGAACGCGGGACATAGCGGAGAGCATGAGAAGAAGGAGCCGGAGCTCCGGTGGCGTGAGCTTTGCGAGCCGTCCAGACCGGTACAGAAGCCTCAGGATCCGCCTGGCCTGGACGAGCCGCCGCACTTCGTGCCTCCGCGCTAGAGGATAAATAATCCTTATAGTCATGTCAACATGAGGAATATATAGCCTACGCGTTCCCGGTCGGAAAGTTGACAGGGTGTGGAGGGAACGGTAGAGTCTGGCGGGAGGTCAGGCGTGCCGTCCGAGCGTTCCCTTCCGAGACTTGTCGGAGAACGTCTGAGGAGTTTCAGGCTCCGGAAGAGCTTCACACAACGGGAGTTGGCCCAGCGGGTCTCCGGTGGCGTGGACCTTTCGTACATCGGCAGGATCGAACGGGGCGAACAGCTCCCGTCGCTGAAGGTGCTTCAAAAGCTGGGGCACGCCCTCGGCGCGGGTGTCGGCGAGTTCTTCGGGCGCGAGCCCGTCGAGCGCGTCGGTCGGCTCACCGAACCTCACCCGGCGCTCTGGCGCATGCTCCAACGGTTGTCCAGCCCGGATGTCCGGATTCTCCTGGCTGTCGCGCGCCTGCTCGCTCGCCGTCGCGGGACTGCGGCCCGATATCGCGGCGCTCGGCGAGCGGTCAGGTTGGCCGCGGAGCAGCGGCCGCGATACAGAAGAAGGCGAGCCGGCCGCCGATGACCACCTCTTGCAGTTCGAGCCGAGGGGCTCCGGACGAGCCGCTGGCGTGGCAGTTCGAGCCGAGGCGCTTCGGCAGAGGCAGCCTCATCGCCTGCGCCAGCGCCGAGGCGAGGCCCGAGTAGATGAGCCACGAGGCGAGGCCCGAGTTGGATTGAACGGGTGGTTCGCAACACGTTGATCCTGCGAGAAAATTTCGTGCTTGAGAAAAATTTCCCATTGACAGAAACGGGCGTCGTCCAGTAAAGTTCAGTAGAGTTCGGGTCAAGCTGTGAGCGCTGCGCGGACCTCTCCAATGTCCTGACCGCCAGGACACCCTGGACGGTTTCCGGCGGAGGAGTTCATCACCGATGAGCGAAGCAAATATCACCCTGCCCTCCAGGGAATCGTGGAGCTGACCGGATGAACTCCGCGGGCCGGGACACCGGCGCTCGCCTCGCTGCGATGGTGTTCCTGCTCGTTGCTCTCGTCTCTGTGGTGGCCGCGCCGACGGCCCTGGCGGAAGTGGCGAGGAGCACCGAGGGCGCCGCGCCCCACGCGGGCGCGGGCGAGGCGAGCCTTAAGATCCCGGCGTTGGACGTTGAGTTCATGGGCGTCGGAGGCCGGACGCTCCTGATGGCGGGGCTTCTGGTGTGTGCCCTCGGCTTCCTGTTCGGGCTCGTGATCTTCCGCCAGCTCAAGAACCTGCCGGTCCACCGCGCGATGCGCGAGATCTCGGAGCTCATCTACGAGACCTGCAAGACGTACCTGATCACCCAGGGGAAGTTCCTCCTCGTCCTCGAAGCCTTCATCGGCGTCATCATCGTCCTGTACTTCGGCGTGCTGCTCCGCTTCGAGCCGACCCGGGTAGTCATCATTCTCCTCTTCAGCCTCATCGGGATCGCCGGGAGCTACGGGGTTGCCTGGTTCGGAATCCGGATCAACACCTTCGCGAACTCGCGGACCGCGTTCGCGAGCCTGCACGGCAAGCCGTTGCCGGTGTACGCGATTCCGCTGAAGGCCGGGATGAGCATCGGCATGCTCCTCATCAGCGTCGAGCTTTTCCTGATGCTCTGCATCTTACTCTTCATCCCGGGGGATTATGCCGGGCCGTGCTTCATCGGCTTCGCGATCGGCGAGTCGCTCGGCGCGGCGGCGTTGCGGATCGCGGGCGGGATCTTCACCTAGATCGCCGACATCGGCTCGGACCTCATGAAGATCGTCTTCAAGATCGAGGAGGACGACGCGCGGAACCCGGGCGTGATCGCCGACTGCACCGGCGACAACGCCGGCGATTCGGTCGGCCCGACGGCCGACGGCTTCGAGACCTACGGCGTCACGGGCGTCGCGCTCATCTCCTTCATCCTGCTCGCGGTCAAGGAGCCCGCCGTGCAGGTGCAGCTCCTGGTCTGGATCTTCATGATGCGGGTGCTCATGATCGTCGCAAGCGGCGCCTCGTACCTGGTCAACGACGCCATCGCCCGGAGCCGGTACGCGGGGGCGCGGAGGATGAGCTTCGAGGCCCCCCTCACGACGCTCGTGTGGCTCACGTCGGTCGTGTCCGTCGGGCTGACCTACGCCGCGTCGTACCTGCTGATCCGCGATCTCGGCGACGGGACGCTCTGGTGGAAGCTCTCCACGGTCATCACGTGCGGCACGCTGGCCGGCGCGATCATCCCGGAGTTGGTCAAGGTCTTCACCTCGACCGAGTCGCGGCACGTCCGCGAGGTGGTTGCCTCCGCCCGCGAAGGCGGCGCGTCCCTGGACATCCTCTCCGGGTTCGTCGCGGGGAACTTCAGCGCCTACTGGCTGGGCCTCGCGGTCATCACGCTCATGGCGATCGCCTACGCGGTCAGCACGCTGGGCCTCGAGGCGCTGATGGTGGCGCCCGCCGTGTTCGCCTTCGGGCTGGTGGCCTTCGGCTTCCTCGGGATGGGGCCGGTCACGATCGCGGTGGACTCCTACGGGCCGGTGACCGACAACGCCCAGTCGGTGTTCGAGCTGTCCATGATCGAGCAGATCCCGAACATCCGCCAGGAGATCGGGCGGGAGTATGGCTTCGCGGTGGACTTCGCATCGGCCAAACACCTCCTCGAGGAGAACGACGGCGTCGGGAACACGTTCAAGGCGACGGCGAAGCCGGTCCTGATCGGCACGGCGGTAGTCGGCGCAACCACGATGATCTTCTCCATCATCGTGCTCCTGACGGCGGGCCTTACCCAGAACCTCGACAAGCTCTCACTCCTTCACCCGCCGTTCCTCCTGGGGCTGATCACCGGGGGCGCGGTCATTTACTGGTTCACGGGCGCGTCCACCCAGGCCGTGACGACCGGGGCCCACCGGGCGGTGGAGTTCATCAAGGCGAACATCAAGCTCCAGGGGACGGTGAGGGCGTCGGTGGCGGACAGCAAACGGGTCGTCGAGATCTGCACGCAGTATGCCCAGCGCGGCATGTTCAACATCTTCCTCACGGTGTTCTTCTCGACGCTCGCCTTCGCGTTCTTCGAGCCGTACTTCTTCATCGGCTATCTCATCTCGATCGCGCTGTTCGGCCTCTTCCAGGCGGTCTTCTTGGCGAACGCGGGGGGCGCGTGGGACAACGCGAAGAAGATCGTCGAGGTGGAGCTGAAGGAGAAGGGGACCGCGATCCACGCCGCGACGGTCGTGGGCGACACGGTCGGCGACCCGTTCAAGGACACCTCATCGGTCGCGCTGAACCCGGTCATCAAGTTCACGACGCTCTTCGGTCTGCTGGCCGTCGAGCTCGCGGTGACGCTCACGGCGCGGGGCCCGGTGCTGAGCCGCGCTCTGGCGGGGCTGTTCTTCGCGGTCTCCCTGGTTTTCGTGTGGCGGTCATTCTACGCCATGCGGATCCGCGGCGAGGCGGCCCCGACGTCGGCGGCGGACGTGCGCGGCGAGGTGAGCGCGGTGGCGCGGGAGAAGTCGTGAGCGGGCGGTTGCTCCTGGGTTCGGTCACCGGCCGATACGTGGCATAGTGGGCGCCTTATTCGGTTGGGTTCACGGCCTGTACGAGTGGACCATCAGCTGGGCCGGGACTCCCCACGGCACGGCGGCCCTGGGACTGATTGCCTTTGCCGAGTCCTCGTTCTTCCCGATCCCGCCCGATGTCCTGCTCATCGCGTTGGCGCTCGGGCGACCCGATCTGGCGTTCTGGTATGCGACCGTGTCGACCGCCGGCTCGGTGGCGGGGGGTGCGGCCGGCTACGGGATCGGGTACTGGGGAGGCCGGCCCGTCGTCGAGTGGCTCTTCGGCCGGTCGAAGGTCGAGCTCGTCCATCGGCTGTTCCAGAGGTACGAGGCGTGGGCGGTGGGCATCGCCGGATTCACCCCCATTCCCTACAAGGTGTTCACGATCGGGGCCGGGGTCTTTTACGTGAAGTTTCCCGTGTTCCTCGTGGCCTCGGCGCTCTCCCGCGGCGCCCGCTTCTTCCTGGTGGCGGCGCTGCTCTTCACATTCGGTCCGCCGATCCGTGAGTTCGTCGAGCGGTATTTCGAATGGCTCACCGTGCTCCTGGTGGTCGGCATCATCGGGGGCTTTGTCGTTCTCAGGCACCTGGTGCCGCGTGCGGTCGGCGCGGCCGCGCGAACGGGGAGGGGGTAGCGGCATGTTTCGGTTGATCCCGCGCGAGGAGAAGTTCTTCGATCTCTTCGAGCAGCAGGCCGCCACGATCATGTCGGCCTCGTGCAGGCTGGAGGAGCTGATCCTGGACTACGCCAATGCGAAGGAGAAGTACCAGCGGATCAGGGACCTCGAGCACCAGGGCGACACGCTCACGCACGAGGTTGTCAAGAAGCTCAACACCACCTTCATCACGCCGATTGACCGGGAGGACATCTACGCCCTAGCCAGCCGGCTGGACGACGTCCTGGATCTGATCGACGCGGTCGCGGAGCGACTGGTCCTCTACCGGATCAAGACGCCGACCCCGGGCTGCTCCGACATGGCGAAGATCATCGTGAAGACTGCCGAGGAGACCGATCGCGCGGTGCACTGCCTCCGCAACCTCTCGCCCGCCTACCACACGCACTGTATCGAGGTGAACCGGCTCGAGAACGAGGCCGACCGCCTCCTCCGCGACCTCCTCGCTGGGCTCTTCGACGGTCCCGACCCCATCGAGATCATCAAGTGGAAGGAGATCTACGAGACGATGGAGGCGGTCACCGACCGCTGCGAGGACGTCGTCAACGTCATCGAGGGGATCACGCTGAAGAACGCCTGATGGAGCCACCCCTCGCCCTCGGCCTCGTCCTGCTACTGGTCCTCGCCGCCGAGTTCGTCAACGGCTGGACCGACGCGCCCAACGCCATCGCGACGGTCGTCTCGACCCGGGTGCTCACCCCGACCCAGGCCGTGGGCTTGGCGACTGCCCTCAACGTCCTCGGCACGATGTCCGGGACCGCCGTGGCGGCAACCATCGGCAAGGGGATTGTCAAGCCTGACGTCATCGGTCTCGGGACGGTGGCGGCCGCCATGGTGGCGATCGTCTTCTGGAGCACGCTGGCCTGGTATTACGGGCTCCCGACCAGCGAGAGCCACGCTCTCATCGCCGGGCTCTCCGGAGCGGGCCTCGCCACCGCAGGGACCAGCGTCCTGCTCTGGGACGGCTGGCGGAAGGTCCTGATCGGCCTGCTCTTTTCCACGTTCCTCGGATTCCTCGGGGGGTTGTTCATCACGGTTGGCGTCTTCTGGATCTTCGCGCGGGCCCGTCCGGGGACAGTCCGTCGCGTGTTCGGCCGCCTCCAGCTGCTTTCGGCAACCTTCATGGCGTTCAGCCACGGCTCCAACGACGGCCAGAAGTTCATCGGCGCGTTCACCCTCGCCCTGGTCCTGGGGGGGATGCTTCCCGAGTTCCACGTCCCGGTGTGGGTGATACTGCTCTGCGCGCTGACGATGGGCGTGGGAACCGCCGTCGGTGGCTGGCGAATCGTGAAGACCATGGGGCTCCGGCTCACCAAGCTCGAGCCGGTTCACGGCTTCGCCGCCGAGACGGCCGCGGCGAGCGCGATCGAGCTGGCCTCGCGCCTCGGCATCCCCTTGAGCACGACCCACACCATCAACATGTCGATCATGGGTGTCGGCAGCACGCGCCGGCTTTCGGCCGTGCGCTGGGGCGTGGGCGGCGAGATCGTGACCGCGTGGATCCTCACCTTCCCGGTCTGCGGGCTGATCGCCTGGGGAGTGGCCAAGGTATTGCTGATCCTCGGGTAAGCGGAGCCCCCGGCGCCGTCTTGGCGGTCCGGATCGCCGAGAGCGCTCTCCGGGTTCTCGCGCGCAGCCTTCGCCTGCTTCCGCTCCCCCTCCTGCTCTGGCTCGGCCGCCGTCTCGGTAGCCTCGCGTATTGGACCCTCGCCGGGCGCCGGGCTCTCGCCGGAGAGAACCTGGCGCTCGCGTTCGGCGGCGAGCGGGGGAGCGACGAGCTGGATCGCCTCTGCCGTGGCAGCTTCGAGCACCTGGGGATGACCGCCGTGGAGGTCTGCGCCTCCCTCTTCGCCTCCCCGGCCGCGGCGTTGTCCCGGGTGCGGGTGGAGGGCCTGCACCATCTGAACGCTGCCATGGCGCGGGGGAAGGGCGTGCTCCTGTTGACCGCTCACCTCGGAAACTGGGAGCTCCTCGCCGCGACCCATGGCCTGTCCGGCCATCCGCTGAGCATCGTCGTCCGTCCGCTGGACTCGTCCCTCCTGGACCGGCTGGTGACCCGTGCCCGGGAGCGAAGCGGCGCCGGGGTGATCCGGAAGCACCGCGCGCTCCGGGAGGTCCTCGACGCGCTCCGTCGCCAGCGGATGGTGGGGATCCTGCTCGACCAGAACGCCACGCGTCGGGAGGGCGTCTTCGTCCCGTTCTTCGGCCGCCCGGCTTCGACCTCCAAGAGCCTCGCCCTCCTCGCGCTCAGGTCCGGGGCACCGGTGCTCCCGGTCTTCATCCATCGGGAAGCGGACGGCAGTCACCGGGTCGTGATCGAGCCCGAAGTCCCGCCGCCCCGGACCGGGGATCACCGACACGACATCGTGGCCTACACCGCCGCCTTCACCCGGTGCGTCGAGGATGCCGTGCGGCGCTGGCCCGAGCAGTGGTTCTGGGTGCACCGGCGGTGGCGAACCCGCCCGGTGTGAAGCCGGGACAGCCGCGAGCCTTAGCAGTGTGTCGGGCTAATGCCCTTCGAGCGCGGGCTTCGCCCGCGCAACCGAGGGGGGAGGTTCGGAAGGGGGGCGAAGCCCCCCTCCGAGGATCTCAGGGAGCCGACCCTGTCGAGAGCAGGGACGGCCCCCTGAGACCAGCTGGTCGGCTACTTCTTAGGGGCACACGGCTGCTTCGCGGCGCACGGCTGCTTCGCGGCACACGGCTGGGCCGCTTTCTTGGCCATCTTGGCCGCGACTTTCGTGGCCGTCATCTTTCCGGCAGCCTCGGTGTAGGAAATCGTCACCGAATCCCCGGCCTTCAGCTTCTTGGCAGATTCGGCCACCTTCCCGCTCACGGCGAACGTCCACTCCTTCTTGTCTTTTTCCACCACGATGCTATCCGCGGTGACAGACTTCACCGTCCCCGTGGCTGTCTTCGCCTTGGCCATGGGCTTCGCGGCGCACGGCTGTTTCGCGGCACAGGGCTGCTTGGCGGCGCACGGCTGTTTCGCGGCGCAGGGCTGCTTGGCTTGGGCCAGCGCGATTCCCGTCGTCCCGAAGAGGAAGAGCACGGCCACGAGCAGAGCGAAAGCTTTTCTCGACGTCATCCGTACTTCACCTCCTTTTCCCTCGGGATCTGACCATCATCAAAAGGCGCGTCTTATCAAGCGCTTCACTCTACTTCTCCGGGTCGAAGCTGTCAAGGGAATTTCCCACAGCCGTTTCCTGGTTGACTGACACAACCCCGTGTGGTAGAAACCAAGTTCAAGATTTGCGGTTTGGTATGAGCGTCGTTCGTTTCCTGCTGATCGCTGCGCTGTCGCTCTGCGGTGTCCTCGCGACGCTGCCGGCCGACGGCGACGAGCTTCTGTCGCCTTCTGTGACCCACTGGGCCAGCGTGCCTGGTGAGGCAGAGGAGGCGTACGGCCTCGATCCGTCCGAGCCTGCTGGCTCAGGCGTGGCCGTCGTGGCTCTCCAGCCCGACGAAGCGATTGTCCCGGCGCACGAGACGCTGATTCCGGAGACGCTCGCGCCTCCGCTCCGCCGCCCGTACCCGGTCGTCATCAACGAGTGGGTCGAGTACTTTCTGGAGCGCTTCCAGGCTCCGAGCCGTCGGGGAATCGTCGCTCTCTGGCTCAACCGGTCGGGCCGCTACCTCGAGATGATGCGCGACGTCTTCCGGGAGCACGGGCTCCCGGAGGAGCTGGCGTACGTGGCCATGATCGAGAGCGGGTTCAACCCGGTGGCCGTCTCGCGCGCGGGGGCCAAGGGCCTCTGGCAGTTCATGGAGCACACGGCGCGCCGCTACGGGCTCCGCGTGGACCGCTGGGTGGACGAACGGCTCGATCCGGAGAAGTCCACGGTCGCCGCCGCCCAGTACCTGCGCGATCTGTTCGGGCAGTTCGGCTCGTGGGTGCTCGCCAAGGCGGCGTATAACGCGGGGGAGCTGAAGGTCATCCAGGCCCTCGAGCGGAGCCGCACCAACGACTTCTGGGCTCTCAGCCGGGGCCGGGTCCTTCGCGAGGAGACCAAGCGCTTCGTTCCAGCGATCCTGGCGGCGACCCTGATCGGCAAGGACCCGGAACGTTATGGCTTCGACGTCACGCCCGATCCCCCGTTGACCTACGACCTTGTCATGGCACCCCCGTTACTGCCCCTGACGCGTCTGGCGGCCCGTGCGGGCATTGACGCCCAGGAGCTGAACCGGCTCAACCCCGAGCTGCGGCGGGGGGTGACGCCGCCGGGAGGCCCGTATCCCCTGAAAGTGCCCCCGGGGACCGAGGCCGCGGTCAGCGCTCTGCTGGAGCAGATGGCGTCGACGCTGGCGAAGGGGACGGTCCATGTGGTGAAGCCGCGGGAGAGTCTCTGGACCATCGCGAAACGTCACGGCGTCTCGGTCGCCGATCTGGTTCGCTGGAACGCCCTGGCCAACGGGTCGCGGATTTTCCCCGGCGACCGACTCCAGGTCGCTGACCCGCGGTGAGGGTCGAGGTCAAGCTTTTCGCCACGCTCGCGGGGTACCTCCCCCAGGCTCCGGATGGCGGCAGCGCGACCGTGGAGGTCGCCGACCGGAGCACGGTCGGCCAGCTCGTCCGGTCCCTCAAGATCCCCGACGGGATGCCGGCCATCATACTGGTCAACGGGCGCGACGCCGCCCCCGAGCAGGTGCTCCAGGACGGTGACGTCCTCGTGATGTTTCCGCCGCTGGCCGGTGGACGCTAGGCCACCTCTATCCATCCCGCTGACCGGCGGGCTTGGCGAGCCGAGCAATGCCCGACCACGCAACCGTCGTGCCGACCGCGGGCGTCGCCCCGGTCGGTCTCGTGCGCCGCCTGCTCGGAGGGTTCCGGCTCGCCTACCTCCCTGTCCTCCTCACCTATTTCTGCTACGGCGCGAGCGGCATCACCGGAGTTGCCCTCGTCTTCTTCGAGAAGGACGCGCTCCGGCTGACGCCGGCGGAGGTCGCGGGCATCGGCTTCTGGCTCGGGCTGCCGTGGAGCATGAAGATGGTCGTCGGCGTCGCCTCCGACGTGTACCCGATTTTCGGAAGCCGCCGCGCCGCCTACCTGCTCCTCGGCGCGCTCTGCTCGCTGGCCGGCTACGCGGCGCTCGCCACGGTCGTCGACGCGAAGGGGGCCTTCCTCGTGGCGATGCTCGTGGTGACCGTGGGGTTCATGATGCAGGATGTGGTCGCCGATGCGCTCAGCGTGGAGGTGGCGGGGAACGACGAGGAGATCGGCCAGATCCAGGCGCTCGGCCGCATGGCGCTCCTCGCGGGGTCCATCAGCGTCGGCTATCTGGGCGGCTGGCTGGCTGGCCGGATCGGCGCCCGGAGCGTGTTCGCGGTGGCGATGGTGCTGCCCCTCCTCGTGAGCGCGGCCGCCGCCTTCGTCCGGGGCGGGAGACGACCCCGCCCGGCAGCGGCGGGGGACCCGCTCGGAGGTGGGAAGGCGCGGCTCGTGATGGCGGTCGGCCTCGGCTACGCGGCGCTCGGCGTCGTGCTGGAGAGCCTGGAGGTCCCCGGAGCCCAGGAGATCGTGCTGGTCGTGTCGGCGGCGCTCATCGGCCTCCTCCTGCACCAGGTCGGGATCTCGCGCTGGGTGATCGTTGCGGCCTGCGTCATCTTCCTCTTCCGGGCCGTTCCCGGGGTCGGCCAGGGCTACAGCTACTGGGCGATTGACCGGCTCGGCTTCGACCAGCAGTTCCTGGGGATCCTCGCGCAGGTGAGCTCGGTGGTGAGCCTCGCCGGGCTCCTCGTGTTCCGCCGGACGATCATCCGGCGGCCGGTGAGCTTCACGCTCCTCTGGGTGACCGTCGCGGGCACCGTCCTCTACCTGCCGAGCATCAGCCTCTTCTACGGCGCGAACGAGTGGCTCGGCATCAGCGCCCGCACCTTCGCCTTCATCGACACGACGATCTCGGCGCCGCTCGGCCAGCTCGCCATGGTGCCGATGCTGGTCCTCATCGCGAAGACCGCGCCGCCCGGCGCGGAGGCGACGATGTTCGCGATCATGGCCTCGCTCATGAACCTCGCCCTCTCGGCCAGCGAGCTCTTCACCCGCCACCTGAACACGGCGTTCGCCGTGACCCAGCAGGATTACTCGAACCTCGGGCAGCTGATGATCACGGTGGGAGCCATCGGCCTCCTGCCGCTCCTGGCCCTGCCGTTGCTGACGCGCCAGGAGCGAGGCGGGCAGGCGGGGCGAGGGTCGAGCCCCGGCAGGGCCGCGGAGGCGGAATCGCCTTCGTAGACGAGGGTCTTTCGAGCGCGGCTGGCCGGTTCGGCCTGGCCGGTCTGACAACCCCGAGGTCGCCCCCTGGCATCAAAATTTTTGGGCGAGGCTCTCCAAAAATGGAAGGGGGGACACGGGCTCCGCCCGGGCCAACAGAGTGAAATCTCAGCCAGAACCGTTCGTTCTTCGACCTGGCACGGGCGATGCTCGAGCTCCCTTGAGGGGGAGGAGGCGAGGCCGCTGGCAGATTCCCGAATCCTGGTAGTCGACGACGTGCCGGAGATCCTCGCCATCATGGTGGACGTGCTCGAGGCGGCCGGCTACGCACCCGAGTCGACCACGGACAGCCGAGAGGCCTCGCGGCACCTCGAGACCACCACGTTCGACATCCTTGTGAGCGACATCCTGATGCCGCACCTGAGCGGCTTTGAGCTCCTCGAGCTGGCCAGGCGCCGGAACCCCGACGTCCAAGTAATCCTGGTGACGGGCTACTCGACCCGGGAGATGGCGTTCGAGGCCCTGAAGCGCGGGGCTTCCGGCTACATCGAAAAACCCTTCCCCACCGAGCAGCTTCTAGCGGCGGTGCGCGAGGCGGTCCGACGCTCGCGCTCCCAGTGGAACCCGGCCGGCTCGGGCGGGGAGCTGGAGCAGAGGGAGGCGTCGTGAGCCTGCCAGGGTGCAGCGCCAGTCAATGGGGACCCCGAGGTCGACCGCGCCTTCTCGGTTGGGCTCACGCTAGGCCCCGGGAGGAAACGCTCAAGGCGCCTGTCTTCGCACGGGTGAGGGCGGATGGCTCGAATCCTATTCGTCGTGACACGGAACCGGCCTGACCTCTTCGACCGGTTGACCGAATGGTTCTCGGAGGTCACGGATGCCCAGGTCATCTTCGACCGGCGTCAGGGGCAGCGCCGAAACCCGGCCCAGGCGCACGAGCCGGAGCGGCGGCGGGGCGATCGCCGACGCCGATTGGGCATCGAGGCGGAACTTCGTTCCCACGGCTTCGTGCTGGTCAGGGGGGAGTGAGTGGCGCTTTTTGTGGCCGGTCCGAGGGGGCTCAAGAGCAGACTGCCCGGCGTGGACACTGCCCCGTCACGTCGAGCAAACAGGCAGGAGCGTGGTATGGCTCGATGCGCGCGCATCGTGACGCGGAACCGGCAAGGACGAGCCGGACGAGGATGACGACGAAGAGGAAAACGAGGAGGGGGACGAAGACGAGGGAAAGGACTAAGACAGCAAGAGCGGGAAGAACTAGATCGGCCGCCTAGCAGCGTGTCGGAGTAATACCCTTCGAGCGCGCACCCACGCCTTCGGCGCACCCGGGAGACCCACGCTTTCGCGTGGGTACCCCGCCCGGGCCCCCTCCGATCGTCCTAGGGTGACAGGGCGCCCAAAACCACCTCGTTATGGTAGACTCAGAGTGCTTTTACCAAGCGTAGTTAGAGGCGCGGAAGCGCATAGGATCCCGGTGGGCCTCCCGGACTTCAAATCCGGCGTCTGGCTCTAGACAAGCTAGAGGTGGGTTCGACTCCCACGCGCTTCCGCCAGCTCGCTCTGGACTCTGACCATGGCGAAGTCGAAGAAGACGTCCGCGGGATCGCGGAGCCGCGCGGTGCGCCGGTATGCGTGGCCGGTCGGCGGGGGCGCTGCGCTCGTGGCGGCGGCGCTCGTCGGGTGGTTTGCCTACCAGTCCGCCGCGAACCTGCCCGGCGAGCGGGTGCCGAGCCTGGGCAACACCCATATCCAGATGCTCGGGCAGCCTCACGCCCCCTACAACTCGGATCCGCCGACCTCGGGGCCGCACCTGCCCTACATCGCGCCGTGGGGCATCCACACCGCTTCCATTCCCAAGGAGCTCCAGGTCCACAACCTGGAGGACGGCGGCGTGCTCGTCCAGTACAACTGCCCCCCGGGCTGCCCGGACCTGGTGGAGAAGCTCGCGGCCATCGTGCGCCGCTACGAGAAGCAGGTCATCCTGGCTCCCTACCCGGGGATGGACAAGCGGATCGCGCTCACGGCCTGGGGGCGCATCGACAAGTTCGACGAGCTCGACGAGAAGCGGATCGCGCGCTTCATCACCGCCTACAAGGGCATTGACCATCATCCGCGGTAAGGCCGGGTCGATGAGGGGGCTCTCGAGACTCGCCCTCGGTGTTCTGCTGGTCATCCTCGTGGCAGGCTGCGGGCGCCCGTTCGTCTCTTCCCTCACGCCGCCGCCGTACCGCGAGCGGGTTCCGGCGCCGTATGACGCCACGTGGCGCGCGCTGATCCGGGCTCTCGCCCGGGAGAACGTGCCGCTCAGAGCCGTGGCCAAGGACTCTGGTGTGGTCGCCTCGGATGACTTCGTGACGCCGATCGGCGTGTACGCCGACTGTGGCCGCTTCGGCGACGTGCCCGTCGAGGGCGCCGCGCTGGTGGCCTTCACCGTTTTTGTCCAGCCCGTCAACTCGGCGGAGACCGAGGTCCAGGTCAACGCCAAGATGCGTACCCAGGCGCACCGGAAGGGGACCTCGGGCAAGCTCAAAGGCCAACCGGTCTTCCAGTGCGCCTCGACCGGGCGGTGGGAGGCGACCCTGATCGAGGCGGTGCGCGCGCTCGCGAGGGAGTGAGATGGGCGCCTCTCTCGCAGAACTGGTCCGCCACGCGCGCGAGCTTTCGGCCGAGCGCGACCGGCTCGTGGAGGGCATCGCGAACCGCTGGGCGGAGGCGTTCTGGGGTCAGCCCCTGTCGCCCGCGGACCGCGAGGAGCTCTGGGCTGCGCTGGCCGAGGAGGCCGTGCGGGCTCTGCTCAAGGAGCGGCCGCGGCAGTGGGCTTCCGAGGCCGTGAGGCAGGAGGCGTCCGAGATCATCGCGCGCGTGCGTGCGCGCGTCGAGCGACTGCTGAGCGGGGCGGGGGATGGCGAAGTCGGCGGGTGAGACTCGCCAGGCGTGGCTGCGGGCGCTCCCCTCGGTGGACCAACTCCTGAAGCGCCTCGAGGGGAACGGGGCGCTGTCGGGCGTGCCGCGCGCCCGTGTCGTGGCCGCCGTGCGGGAGTGCCTGGCCGCCGAGCGGCGGCGGATCCTGGAGACGCTGCGCGCGGGCAGCCGGCCTTCGCCGCCCGAGCTGGACGGGCTCGCGCGGCGCGTCGCGGGAGAGCTCGCCCGCGCCGGCGTCTTCTCCCTGGCCCCCCTCATCAACGCGACCGGGGTGGTCCTTCACACCAACCTGGGGCGGGCCATCCTCTCCCCCCTCGCCCTCGAGCGGCTCAGGCACGTGGCGAGCGGCTACTCCAACCTGGAGCTCGACGTCGCCGAGAAGGAGCGCGGCTCCCGCTACGCCCACGTCGACGGTCTCCTGCGCCGGCTGACGGGGGCCGAGGCCTCGCTCGTCGTGAACAACAACGCCGCGGCCGTGCTCCTGGCCCTCGAGAGCCTGGCGCGCGGGAAGGAAGTGGTCGTCTCCCGCGGCGAGCTGATCGAGATCGGCGGGGAGTTCAGGATTCCGGACATCATGCGACGGTCCGGCGCGATCCTGCGCGAGGTCGGGACCACGAACCGCACCCACCTGAAGGACTACGCCGAGGCGATCGGCCCCGAGACCGCGCTCCTCCTGAAGGTCCACACCTCCAACTACCGGATCCTCGGGTTCACGGCACAGGTCCCGGCCCGGGAGCTCGTCGAGCTCGGCCGCCAGCGCGGGACGCCCGTGATGGAGGACCTGGGCTCGGGCTGCCGCGTGGACCTCCGCCCCTACGGTTTTCCGTACGAGCCCACGGTGCCCGAAGCGGTGGCCACGGGGATCGATCTCGTCACGTTCTCGGGTGACAAACTCCTCGGCGGACCGCAGGCCGGCATCGTCGTGGGGCGAGCCGACTTCGTCGCGCGCCTCACGCGGAACCCTCTCAACCGAGCGCTGCGCGTGGATAAACTCACCCTGGCGGCCCTGGAGGCCACCCTCTACGCCTACGAGGCGGGGACCGCCCTCCAGACGCTCCCGGTGCTGCGGATGCTCACCGAGCCCCTCACTCTCGTCCGGCGGCGCGCGCGCCGGCTCCTCGGACGGCTCGACGCGACGACGCGAGGGGTGCTGGGGGCGGCCGTCGTGGAAGGCAAGTCCCAGGTGGGAGGCGGGGCGCTCCCGCTGGTGGAGCTGCCGACCGCGGCTCTCTCCCTCGCGGGTCGCTCGGCCGACGAGCTGGACAGGGCCCTCCGCACCGGCCAGCCGCGCGTGGTGGCGCGCATCCTGGAGGACCGGCTGCTCCTGGATTGCCGGACCGTCCAGGACGCCGAGGTCCCCCTCGTCGCCCGCGCTCTCACACGCCTGGCGGACCAGCTCAACGCTCGATGAAGCACGTCGTGGTCGGAACCGCGGGGCACATCGACCACGGCAAGACCGCCCTGGTCAAGGCCCTCACCGGGATCGACACCGACCGTCTCCCGGAAGAGAAGGCACGCGGAATCACCATCGACCTGGGCTTCGCCTACCTGGAGGAGCCCGACGGGCTCACCATCGAGATCGTCGACGTCCCCGGCCACGAGCGGTTCGTCAAGAACATGCTGGCCGGTGTCGGCGGCATCGACCTGGCCATGCTCGTCGTCGCGGCCGACGAGGGCGTGATGCCCCAGACGCGCGAGCACCTGGCGATCTGCCAGCTCCTCAGGATCAAGTCCGGGCTGGTGGCGTTGACCAAGACCGACCTCGTGGAGGAAGAGTGGCTCGAGCTCGTGAAGGACGACGCGCGCCAGCTCGGGAGTGACACGTTCCTCGCCGGCTGCCCGATCCTTCCCGTTTCCTCGAAGACCGGCCAGGGTCTCGCCGAGCTGCGCGGTGCGCTCTGCGCTCAGGCGCGGCAGGTGGCCCCCAAGGGCACCGACCAGGCCGCACGGCTCCCCGTGGATCGGGTCTTCACCGTAAAAGGATTCGGCACCGTGGTGACCGGCACGCTCACGGCGGGGCGCGTGGCCGTGGAGGATCGGGTCGAGATTTACCCGAAAGGGGTCCAGGCCAAGGTGCGGGGGCTCCAGGCCCACGGCCGGCCGGTCGAGTCCGCCCTCGCCGGGCAGCGGACCGCCATCAACCTCCAGGGCGTGGAACGAGCGTCCATCGAGCGCGGCGACGTCGTCGGGCTTCCCGGCGCGCTCCTGCCGACGCTCGTCGTGGACGCGACGCTGGAGCTGCTGGCCGACGCGCCGCGGCCTCTGAAGGTGCGGGACCGGGTGCGCGTGCACGTGGGTACCAGCGAGATCATGGCGCGGGTGCTCTTGCTCGACCGCCCGGAGCTCGAGCCCGGCGCCCAGACCTATGGACGCCTGCGCCTGGAGGCCCCGCTCGTCGCGCTCCCGGGGGACCGGTACGTCATCCGGAGCTATTCCCCGATCATCACGATCGGGGGCGGGGCGCTGCTCGACATCGCGCCCCGTCGGGTGAAGCGGAAGGCCCCCCAGCTCGCGAGCCACCTCCAGCTCCTCGAGCGTGGCGACCCCGCGGAGATCGTAGAGGAGCACCTGAGACAGGCGGGTCCGTCAGGGCTCCGCGCCGGCGATCTCGGAGCGCGCACGCCGTTCGGCCCCGAGCGCCTCAAGGGTCTCCTCGAGCAGCTCCTGGAGCGCGGCAGGATCGTCGGCGTGGACCGCGAGTGGTTCGTCCACGCCAAGGCGCAGGACGAGCTCCGCGCCCAGATCCTCCGGGTGCTCGCAGCGTTTCACGCCCAGAACCCGCTCCGCTCGGGCATCTCGCGCGAGGAGCTCAGGGTCAGAGCCGGCGGGATCGAGGAGCGGATCTTCGGCCGCTTGCTCGTCGCCCTGGCGGCCGAGGCCGCCGTGAAGGCGGAGCGCGACAAGGTCCGCCTCGCCATCCACGAGGTCCGCCTCACTCCCGAGCAGCGGCGCCTGGTGGAGCGGCTCGAGGCCGAGTTTCGCGCGGCCGCCGCGACGCCGCCGAGCCCCGAGGAGGCGCTGGCGAAGGTCGGCGTCAAGGGGTCAGAGGAGCACGAGCTCTTCCAGCTCCTCCTCGAGGAGCGCCGGCTCGTCCGCGTCAAGGAGTCGCTCTTCTTCCACGCCGAGGCCCTGAGGGAGATCGAGGCAAAGCTGGTCGCCTACCTCAAGGAGAAGAAGGAGATCGCCCCGGTCGAGGCCAAGGACCTTCTCGGTGTCTCGCGAAAGTACGCGATCCCGCTCCTCGAGTACTTCGACGGGCAACGCGTGACGGTCAGACAGGGAGACCACCGGGTGCTCCGCAGCGCCATGTGACCGAGACCGTGGCGGCCGAGCGCGTGTCGCGTTTCGGGGGTGATTGTCGTTGACAGGGTGCGGGGCGGGGCGTAAGGTAAAGCAGCTTCAGCGAGAGGGGGAACAGCCATGTTTGGCCTGGGCTACCAAGAGCTGCTCCTGATCCTCCTGATCGTCCTCGTGCTCTTCGGCGCCAGCCGGCTCCCGGAGCTGGCTCGCTCCCTTGGCTCGAGCGTGAAGGAGTTCAAGAAGGGTGTCACCGAGGCGAAGGACGAGACGACGTCGACGGCCAAGAAAGAGGAGGAAAAGAAGGCATAACCCCTGCGCCGAGCCTCGTGCTCGGCACGCGTGGCTCCCCGTCCTTCAGCCCCGCGACCCCGTGAAGCCAAAACGTTCCTGAAGTTCCGACCGATCATCCCCACCCGGCGAGGATCCTGTTGGAGTAAGACCTTCGAGCGCGGGCTTCGCCCGCGCAACCGATTCCTGGGGGAGGCCTCGGAGGGGGCCGTCGAGGCCCCCTCCGACAGGTCGGCTGGACGTCGAGCCCACCTTGGGCCATCATAGGAGGATGCAGGGCTGGTGGGCTGTCCTCCTGCTGTCCCTCCTGCTTCTCCCCGGTGCGGCCCTCGCCCAGACGTACCGCTGGGTGGACGAGCGGGGCGGGGTCCACTATACCGAGGGGCTGAACAACGTTCCCGAGCGCTACCGCTCCGAGGCCCGGCCCCTCTACTTCCCGCCGCCTCCGCCGCCGGCTCCCGCGAAGCCTGGGGCGATCACTCCCGAGCCGGGGACGACCCGGATCTCCTTCAAGCCCGGCTCACCCATTCTGGTCAGCGCCAAGATCAACGGCGGGGGTCCGGTCAGCCTGCTCCTGGACACGGGTGCCGATCGGACGGTGGTGGCGCCGCTGACCCTCCTCAGGTTGGGCATCTCGACCCGGAGCACTCCCCGCGCCGAGGTGAAGGGCGTCACCGGGACCAGCCAAGCGGACGTCGTGCGGGTGGACTCGATCGAGGTCGGCGAGGCGAAGGCGGGGCCGCTCCTCGTCGTCGCTCACGACGCGGACCTGAAGGAGGCCGACGGCCTCCTCGGCCGCGACTTCCTCGACAACTTCAAGGTCACGATCGATTCGAAGCAGGGCGTCGTCATCCTCGCGCCCAAGTGATTCCTCCTCCCCTTCCTTGACGCCTGCCGCGCCCGGTGATACCATGAGCGCTCACTAACTATCTGATTTCACGAGAGGAATTTATTTTGGCCGAGATCGACTACAAGGCCACCCTGAACCTGCCCAGGACGGACTTCCCGATGCGGGCCAACCTGCCCCAGCTGGAGCCCCAGCTCCTCGCCCGCTGGGAGGCGATGGACATCTACGCCCGCCTCCGTCAAGCGAGAGCCGGAGCGCCGCTCTGGATCCTTCACGACGGCCCTCCGTACGCGAACGGTCACATCCACATGGGAACGGCGCTGAACAAGATTTTGAAGGACATCGTCGTCAAGTCCCGCTCGATGCTCGGGGCCGACGCCGTCTACGTGCCGGGCTGGGACTGCCACGGGCTCCCGATCGAGCACCAGGTGGACAAGGAGCTCGGGCTGGACCAGGCGCAGGGTGACGTCCGGCGGGCCATGGACCCGGTGGAGAAGCTCCGGCGCTGCCGGGAGTACGCGCAGCGCTTCATCG
>JACQWB010000050.1 GCA_016209385.1 Candidatus Rokuibacteriota bacterium | reverse complement strand
TGGAGTCGGCAGGTGCCATACGACGAGACCTACCACCTGGCGACCATGGCGCGGCAGCAGTTACGCCGGGCGGCGTGACCGTGAAAAAAAAAGTTCTTGACAAGGGTCATAGAAAGTCTCCCCCCGTTGTTCGAGCTGAGGGGCGTCGGCCATGCCGCAGGCAGGCCCGCCCCGAGGCGAGGCCCGAGTAGATTCGAGCGTGGCGGGTTCGGCCATGCCGTGAGGCGGGCCACCCGCCGCGCGAGGCCCGAGCTAGTTGCGCCGGCCGGGTACCCGCGCCTTCGGCGCGGGTGGGCGCTCGAAACGGCGGTGCTGAATCATAAGCGAAGGTAGTCCAGTGAGCGGCGCGGGTGGGAAGGGTCCCGGAAGCGGGCGATGAAGACGGATACTCGAGCCCGCGCCGTGACCCAAAGCCGACGCTGTGAACCGGCTGTCGACGGCGGTCGGGGATGCCTTACGTCCAGGTGGCGGCACCTGCGGCGGTTCCTGCGTCCCGGTTCTACGTCTCCCTTTTCTTCCAGGTTGACGCCTACGCCGCCAAGTACGGTATCCGCGGCCTGCCCCGCGAAGAGCTGCCGTCCCTTGGAGTGAGCTTCAAAATGGGCTGGTTCTACTACGGCGCCGGCGTCCTCCTGCACGGCGCGCACTGGTTCCCGCTGGTTCGGCCGGAGGCGCCAGCCGGGGCTCAGATCAATATGTCCGGTTCGGGAGGGTGAGGTCCCAGCCGGGCGGTCTCGTCCGGCGGCCTCTTGCCAGCCACGGCTCAATCATGACGCAAACGCGTACGGGCGGGGAGTGGGTCATCGAAGCGCTCCGGGCCGAAGGCGTGCGCCACGTCTTCGGCATCCCGGGCATTCACAACCTGGCGGTCTACGACGCGCTCCTCGGACAGTCGGAGATCACCCACATCCTGGCCCGCCACGAGCAGGGCGCGGCGTTCATGGCCGACGGGTATGCTCGAGCTTCTGGGCGACCGGGCGTGGTCGTGGTAACCACGGGTCCCGGGGCGACTAACACGCTGACGCCGCTCGCCGAGGCCTATTCCGGCTCGATCCCGGTGGTGGTGCTGATGAGCGACATCCCGTCGCCCCTGATCGGAAAGGAGGTCGGAGCGCTCCACGAGGTGCCGAACCAGATCGAGTGCTTCAAGCCAGTCTGTCGCTGGGCCGAGACCATCACGGAGGGCGGCGCGATTCCCGGCGCGATCCAGGGAGCGTTTCACCTCCTGAGGACCGGACGGCCAGGCCCCATCGCGCTCTCGCTCCCGACGGACCTGCTCACCGCCAAGATTGAAGGAGGCCTCACACCGCCGAGGAGCGGCCGCCGGCCTCCGTGCGACGTCGGCCCGATCGAGGACGCCGCGCGGCGCCTCGCTCAGGCCCGGCGCCCGCTGCTCGTCTCGGGAGGCGGGGCCGTGGCTGCGGAGGCGGGCGCCGAGCTCCTAGCCCTCACCCGGAGACTCCGGGCCCCGGTCATCACGACGGTGACGGGGCGCGGCATCATTCCCGAGACCGATCCTCTCTGGCTCGGCGTGCTCCCGAACAGGCGGGCGACCCAGGCGGCGCTCGAGACTGCGGACGTGATCCTGGCCGTCGGCTGCCGCTTTGCCCACCGCTCCACCAAAGGGCTGCTGCTGAACCTCAACTTTTCGGCGGACCAGCAACTCCTCCACCTCGACCTGGACGCGACCGTGATCGGCAAGCTCTTCCCGCCGACCCTCGCAATCGTGGGCGACGCCCGGGACGGGCTGGCCGGGCTGGTCACAGCGCTTGGGCCAGGCCCGGGGCGCTCGGAGTGGGACTGGGACTCGCTCGGCCGGCAGCGCGAGGCGAAGAGCCCGCGCTACACCGCCGAAATGGACCGGCTGATCCGGATCCTGCGCGACGCGCTCCCACCCGAGGGTGTGGTCGTGAACGACCAGACCGGGATCAACTACTGGATGGAGTGGTACTTCCCCGTGCTCAGGCCGCGCACCTTCCTCTACCCGGTGGGCTCGGCCGTCCTCGGCTACGCGGTCCCCGCCGCGATCGGTGCCAGGATCGCCCACCCCGACTGGCCCGTCATCGCGGTGGTCGGCGACGGCGGCTTTCTCTTCTCCGTGAACGAGCTGGCCACGGCGGTGAAGTATCAGCTCCCGGTCGTCTTCCTGGTGCTGAACGACGCGCGCTACGGCGCGATCAAGTGGCTTCAGGAGGCGATCTTCAGCCGGTGGGGTGAGGCCGACCTGGTCAATCCCGACTTTCCGGCGCTGGCCAGGGCGTTCGGCGCCGAGGGCGAGTGTGTCGAGCGCCTCGACGACCTCCCGCGCGCGCTCGCCAAGGCCCTGGCCGCTCCCGGCCCAACACTCCTCGAGCTGCCGCTGGCGATCGATCCGCCCTGGGAGCTGTAGATGATCCACCGGTAGCGGGACGCGTCGCCCACCGCTCCCCGCTCCTCGGAGAGGATCGCGTGGGTGGGGAAGGCGGCTCGGAGCCGCTCGATGATGAGGGCCTCTGCTCGCCGGTCCATCTCCGTCACCAGGTTCGTCGGGCCGCCCTTGAAGGCGACCTGGTGGCGGCGGCCCCACTCGGCGCGGAGGAAGTCGCCCGCCCGCGTGGCCGCCTCGATCGCGACATCGCAAAAGCCTTCGCTCGTCATCGGCTGTCCAGACACGACAAATGCGGCCCGAGGCCGCGCGTCCAGCATAGCACACCCGCGCGCCCTCGCTTGACATGGCTGCCGCGCCTCCGGCAGCATGACGGGGGGGCGAGCATGGGGTTCATCCGGAAGCGGCCGCAGATCCGGCTTCGAAAGGCGCTCGGGCTCCGGCGCCGGCGCGCGCTCAAGACCGGCGTGCCGCCCGGGATGCTCGTGGCCCCCGAGTCGCAACAGGGGCAACCGGCCCGGCTCACCGTCATCACGTTCAACCCGGACGAGTTCCAGGAGTTCGAGCCCAAGACGGTGGAGGAGTGCCTGGAGCTGGTCGGCCCGCCGGGCGCGACCTGGATCAACGTGGAGGGGCTCGGCCAGCCCGAGCTGCTGGCCAAGCTGGGGGAGCGCTTCGGCCTCCACCCGCTGGCGCTGGAGGACGTGGTGACGGTGCCGCAGCGTCCCAAGGTGGAAGCGTACGGGGATCACTACTTCATCGTGCTCCGGATGATCCGGCTCACGCCGGAGGTCGACGAGGAGCAGGTGAGCCTCTTCTTCGGCCGCGGCTTTGTCCTCACCGTGCAGGAGCGGCGCGGCGGTGACGTGTTCGAGCCCGTCCGGGAACGGATCCGTCGCAACCGCGGGCGCATCCGAACCGCCGGCGCCGACTATCTCGCCTACTCGCTCCTGGATGCGGTGGTGGACGGCCTCTTCCCCGTGCTGGAGTCGGTGGGCGAGCGCATGGAGGTTCTCGAGGACGAGGTGGTGGGCGAGCCGACGCGCCCGGGGCTCCAGCGGATCCATGGGGTCCGGCGGGACCTGCTCGGGTTGCGGCGCGTGATCTGGGCCACCCGCGACGCGCTGCAGGCGCTCCAGCGGGAGGAGTCGCCCCTGATCGCCACGGAGACCCGCATCTTCCTGCGGGACTGCCACGACCACACGGTGGAGGGGCTGGAGCTGGTGGAGACCTACCGTGAGACCGCCGCGTTCCTCATGGAAGTCTACCTCTCGGCTCAGAACCAGCGGTTGAACGAGGTCATGAAGGTCCTCACCGTTATCGCCACGCTCTTCATCCCCTTGACGTTCATCGCCAGCATCTACGGGATGAACTTCCAGCACATGCCCGAGCTGGGCTGGCGCTACGGCTATCCGGCCGCGCTCGGCCTGATGGCGGTGGTGGCGGCCGGCCTGATCGGCTACTTCCGCTTCCGCGGCTGGTGGTAGGCGTGCGCCGACCTGACCGGCCCGGCCCGGCCCGCCCCATCCTGCTGGTGGTCTCCGGCGTCTGCGACGGATCCCGCGGGCCGGGGGGATGGGGGTATGTGAGCTGCGATTCCAGCGGCGTCGAGCGCGCCGGCCACGGCACGGTGCCCGAGACCACTTCCAACCGGATGGAGCTTCAGGCGGTGATCGAGGGGCTCAGGTCGCTCGGGAACAAGGCACGGATAACTCCCGTCCGCGTCGTCACCGCGAGCCAGTATCTGGTGGAGGGGGCGACGGGAAAGCGGGAGCGGAGCGCCAACACCGACCTCTGGGCCAAGCTCGACGCCGAGCTGCGCAAGCGGCCCGTGACCTGGGAGTGGGAACCGCCGAACACGATGCTCTACCAGGCCCAGGCCCACGCGCTCGCGCGCCAAGCCCTGAAGCGAGCGCTCGGCTCCGGGCCGCCGGGGCAGCTGCAGTGAAGATTCTCGTGATGGGGACCGGCGCTGTCGGGGGGTACTTCGGCGCCAAGCTGGCCCGCGCCGGTGAAGCCGTGACGTTCGTGGCCCGCGGTGCCCACCTGGACGCCATCCGGGCGCGCGGGCTCAGGATCAGGTCGAGCGTGGAGGGGGAATCCGTTGTCACCGCTCCCGCCACCGCCGACCCCGCGACGACGGGCCCCGCGGACCTGATCCTCGTTTGCGTGAAGGCCTTCGACACGGAGAGCGCCGCCCGGGCCCTCGGGCCCGCCGTCGGGCCGGAGACCGTGATCGTGTCCCTCCAGAACGGCGTGGACAACGAGGAGAAGCTCGGCGCGATCGTGGGAACGGAGCACGTCCTCGGCGGAGTCGCGTACCTCTTCGCATCGATCGAAGCGCCGGGCGTCATCGTGCACTCGCTCTCAGGCCGGATCGTCTTCGGGGAGCTGGACGGGAGCGAGACTCCCCGCGCCCGGCGGATCCGGGAAACCTTCGCCCGTGCCGGAATCCCCGTAGAACTCTCTCCCCACATTCAGCGCGCCCTCTGGGAGAAGTACCTGATGATCGTCGCCCACAGCGGGATGACCGCGCTTACCGGCTGCCCCCTCGGGGTGATCCGCTCGGTCCCGGAGACGCGGAAGATGTACCGGCTGATCGTGGAGGAGCTGGGGGCGCTGGCCAAGGCCGCCGGGATCGAGCTTCCACCGGAGGCGGTGGACACGGTCATGACAGCGAGCGACCAGCTGGCGCCCACGGTATACTCCTCGCTCCACTACGACCTGACCCGCGGCAAGCGCCTGGAGCTGGAAGCGCTCCAGGGGTACGCGGTGCGCCTCGGCGAGCGTCTGGGCGTCCCGACGCCGATGTGCTTTGCCGTCTACGCGAGCCTCAAGCCGTTCGTTGACGGTCCCCCTGTCTGATCGTCGTCCCGGTATAATCGCTTTATGCCCCAACGTCTCCTCGCGCGCTACCTCCGCCGGTACGCCCTCAGGTATCTGGCCGGCTTCGGCTTCCTCCTCCTGGCGAGCCTCTCTGCCCTCGCGATCCCGTGGATGGTGAAGAGCGCCATCGAGGCGCTCGAGGCCGGCGGGGGGCCGGCCGACCTCGGGTGGTTCGTTGGGGCGATCCTGCTCCTCGCAGCCTGCCACGGCCTGGTTCGCCTCGGCTCCCGCTTCGCGGTCCTCGGGGCGGCGCAGCGGATCGAGCTCGATCTCCGGAACGACCTGTACGCGCATCTCCAGAACCTTCCTCCCGCCTTCTATCAGGCGCACCGGACCGGCGACCTGATGTCGCGGGCCTCCAACGACCTCGCCGCGGTCAAGCAGCTCTTCGGCTTCGGAGCCGTGAGCCTCATCGGCACCACGCTCACGTTCGCCGGGACGCTGATCGCCATGCTCGCCATCGATCCCTGGCTCACGCTGTTCACCATGGCCCCGTACCCGGTCGTGATCCTCCTGGCCAAGCGCTTCAACGCGCTCGTCCACGTCCGCTCCCAGGCGGTCCAGGACCAGCTCGGGCGCCTCTCCGCCAAGGTCCAGGAGAACCTGGCCGGCGCGAGTGTCGTGCGCGCCTACACGATGGAGGGGCGCGAGGTCACCGAGTTCGACCGGCTCAACCGGGAGTATCTGGGGCTGAGCCTGCGCCTCGCCCGGACCCAGGCCGGGTTTTCCCCCCTCATGGGGTTGATCGCGGGTACCGGCACGCTGATCATGCTCTGGCTCGGCGGCAAGGCGGTGGTGGACGGCAGGATCTCCCTCGGCGCGTTCGTCGCCTTCAACGGGTACCTCGCGCACCTGGCCTGGCCCACGATCGCGCTCGGCTGGACGCTCTCGATCGTGCGCCGGGCGCTCAGCGCCATGGAGCGGATCGAGGAGATTCTCACCGCGGAGCCCGGGATTCGGGATGGGACGTCGGCGCTGGACCTTCCGCCTCCGCCGCCTAGAGGCGAAGCGTCGGGCCTGTCGGTGGAGTTCAGGAACCTGACCTTCGCGTATCCCGGGCGGAGTTCCGCGCTCCGGGAGATAAGCGTCACGATCCCGGCCGGCAGCACCGTCGCCCTCGTCGGTCCCACCGGGAGCGGGAAGTCCACGCTCGGCATCCTGATCCCGAGGCTCTTCGATCCGCCTGCCGGCACCGTGTTCGTCGACGGGCGCGACGTCCGATCGCTGCGACTTGAGGCGCTCAGGCTCGCGGTCGGCTACGTTCCCCAGGAATCCTTTCTCTTCTCGCGCTCGATCCTGGAGAACCTGGCCCTGGCCGGCGACGGCGTGAGCGAGGCCGGGATCCGGCGGGCGGCTGCGCTGGCCGGGTTCGCCGACGAGGTGGAGGCGTTCCCCGAAGGCTGGGCGACCGTCGTCGGCGAACGCGGGCTCACGCTCTCGGGCGGTCAGCGCCAGCGCGCGGCGCTGGCGCGCGCCCTCCTCCGCGATCCCCGGATCCTGATCCTCGACGACGCCTTTGCGAGCGTGGACGCGGCGAAGGAGGCTGAGATCCTGGGCGCGCTGCGGGAGGTGTTCGCCGGGCGGACCGTCCTCCTCATCACCCATCGGCTGCGGGCCGCCCAGCTCGCCGACCGGGTCCTGGTCCTCGCAGAGGGGCGGGTCGTCGAGCGGGGGACCCACGCGGAGCTGCTGGCGCAGCGTGGCCTGTACGCTCGGCTGTGGGAGGTCCAGCAGGTCGAGGAAGAGCTTGAGCGCGAAGGCATGGAGCGATGAGCGCGCATAGCCAGCGGCCCGATAAGCGTCGCATTCCCGCGTCCTCGGTCGTCGCCGATCCTCAACGTACAACCGCGTACGCCTCCGGTCGGCTCCTCCCTCGATCCTTGGACTGCTCGCTTCTCGGGCCGCTGGATGGTGGCGACTCAGAGGTAGGAGCCGATGAGCGCGCATAGCCACGGTGCCATGGGCGCGGGGAACCCCTTCGACGACGACATCGCGGGCAAGGCCTATGACGCCCGGCTGATGGCCCGGCTGTGGGCGGTGAGCCGGCCTCACCGCGGCGTCGTCCTGCTGACCGCGCTCCTCTTCTTCCCCGTCGCGGCGCTCGAGTTGCTCCAGCCGTACCTGCTCAAGCTCGCGATCGACCACCACATCCTGCCCGGCGACTGGCCGGGCCTGACCTGGGTCGCGCTGGCGTTTCTCGCCACGCTGATCCTCCTCTACGCCCTGCGCGCCTGGCAGAGCTACCTGACCCATCTCACGGGCCAGCGCGTCATTCACGACCTGCGCCACGCCCTCTTCGTCCATCTCCAGCGGATGGACCAGGCCTTCCTCGACCGGAATCCGGTAGGCCGGCTCATGACCCGGGTCCTGAACGATGTCGAGGCGATCAGCGAGGTCTTCACCGCCGGCCTGGTGTCGATCCTGGGCGACGTCCTCACGCTGGCCGGCGTCGTCGTGGTGATGCTCGGGATGAACTGGAAGCTCGCCCTGGTGACCTTCTCCCTGGTCCCGGTCCTCTTCGCCATCGCCGCCTTCTTCCGCGCCCGCGCGCGGACGGCGTACCGCCTCGTGCGCACGCGCCTCGCCCGCCTGAACGCCTTCCTCCAGGAATCCCTCCAGGGGATGGCCGTGACCCAGCTCTTCACGCGGGAGATTCAGGAGCGGCGCGCCTTCGAGGAGCTGAACCGCGACTACCGGCGGGCGCAGTTCAGATCAACGATCTACGATGCCTCGCTCTACGCCGCCGTGGAGGCGATCGGATCGGCCGCGGTGGCGCTGCTCCTCTGGTATGGCGGCGGCCAGATCTGGGCCGGGGTCCTGACCTTCGGCGGGCTCGTGGCCTTCATCGAGTACACAAACCGCTTCTTCCTCCCGATCAGGGACCTCGGCGCCAAGTACGCGGTCATGCAGTCAGCGATGGCCTCCTCGGAACGGGTCTTCGGCCTCCTCGATCTTCGACCCGCCATCGCGTCACCGCCAGCCCCGCGGGAGGCGTCGCCCGTCCGCGGCGCGATCGAGCTCAGGCAGGTGTGGTTCGCCTATGCGGGTGAGGACTGGGTGCTGCGCGACTGCTCCTTCGGGGTCGCTCCGGGGGAGCGGGTGGCGCTCGTCGGCGCCACGGGCGAGGGGAAGACGACCATCGCCCGGCTCCTGAACCGCTCCTACGACGTCGCCCGCGGCCAGGTGCTCGTGGACGGCGTGGACGTTCGCGAGTGGGAGCTCCCGACGCTCCGGCGGGCGGTGGGGCTGATCCCTCAGGATGTTTTCCTCTTCACGGGAACCCTCGAGGCGAACCTGCGGCTGTCCAGCGACGGGCCGGTGTCGCGGGACGCGCTGGAGCGGGCCGTCGCGATGGCCAACGCGCGGCGGCTGGTCGAGTCGCTGCCCGACGGCTACCGGCAGGAGATCAGGGAGCGCGGCGCCAACCTCTCCCAGGGCGAGCGCCAGCTTCTGGCGATCGCGCGCGCCCTCGTGTACAATCCCGCCGTGCTGGTGCTGGACGAGGCGACCTCCAGCGTGGATCCCGAATCGGAGGCGCTGATCCAGGAGGCGATGGCGCGGCTGCTGGCGGGGCGGACGAGCCTCATCATCGCCCACCGGCTGTCGACCATCAGGCTGGCCGATCGGATCCTCGTCCTCCACAACGGGCGCGTGCGGGAGGAGGGGAGCCATGGCGAGCTGCTCCGGCGCGGCGGGCTCTACGCGCGGCTCTACGAGCTTCAGTTCGTCAAGTGAGGGATCGGCGCTTTGATCGTGCGGTGTACCGCCTCGTCTCCCGGATCCCGCCGGGGCGCGTCGCCACCTACGGCCAGATCGCCTCGCTCCTGGGATACCCTCGGGCCGCGCGCGCTGTCGGGTCGGCGCTCAAGCGCTGCCCGCCCGACCTCCCCTGGCAGCGCGTCCTGAACCACCGGGGCGGGATCAGCCTGAGGGCCAACGTGAGCGGGATGACCACCCAGCGGATCCTGCTGGAGCGCGAGGGCGTTCCGCTCCAGCGCGGCCGGGTGGACCTCGCGCGGTACTGCTGGGCCGGGCCGCGCCGGCGCCCCGCGGTGAAGCTTCCCGCCCTTGGGAAACTCTAGGAGAAGTGTGATGCGCCTTGGATTGAACCTCGGCTACTCGGGTCCGACGTTCTCCCTGAATCTCCCGCTGGTCCTCGAGGCCGAGCGCCTCGGCTTCCACTCCGTGTGGACCGCCGAGGCCTACGGCTCGGACGCTGTGACGCCCGTCGCCTGGGTCGCGGCCCGCACCGAGATGATCCGCGTCGGCACAGCGATCATGCAGATGCCCGCGCGCACCCCGGCCATGACGGCGATGACGGCGACGACGCTGGACCAGCTCTCGGGCGGCCGGTTCCTCCTGGGCCTGGGTGTCTCGGGACCTCAGGTCGTCGAGGGGTGGCACGGGATCGCGTTCGGCAAACCTCTCGTCAGAACGCGCGAGTACGTGGCGATCGTGAGGGCGATCTGGGCGAGGGAGAAGCCGCTCGAGTTCAGGGGCGAGCACTACCAGATCCCGTACTCGGGACCGGGCGCCACCGGCCTGGGCAAGCCGCTCCGGTCGATCCTCCACGGCCGGCCCGACATCCCGATCTATCTCGCGGCCATCGGGCCGAAGAACGTCGCCCTCGCCGCAGAGATCGCCGATGGCTGGCTGCCGAGCTACTTCGCGCCGGAGCGCGCGAGCGTCTACCGCGAGGCCCTGGAGGCCGGCTTCGCCCGCGCCGGGGGCCGGGCTCCGGCCTCCTTCGACATCGCGCCCAGCGTGTCCGTGGTCGTAGGGAACGACGCCACCGCCTGCCGGAACCAGGTCAAGCCCCGGCTCGCCCTCTATATCGGCGGCATGGGCGCCCGCGGGAAGAACTTCTACAACGACCTCGCGCGGCGTTACGGCTACGAGGCCGAGGCCGCGCGCATCCAGGACCTCTACCTGGCGGGACGAAAGGAGGAAGCGGCTGCGGCCGTGCCGGACCGGCTCGTGGACGAGGTAGCGCTCTGCGGTCCCAGGGAGCGGATCCGCGACCGGCTCGCGGCCTGGAAGGCGGCCGGGGTGACGACGCTGATCTGCCGGACCGACCAGATCGAGGCCGTCAGGCTGATGGCCGAGCTGGTGCTTTAGAGGAGAGGGTGAAGGCGGCGGCGAGGCGCGTCCAGGAGGCGCTGGCGGCGCTCGGGATCGATCGGGAGGTCATCGAGCTCTCCGTGAGCGCGAGGACCTCCCGAGAGGCTGCGGCGGCGCTCGGCGTGAACGTGGCGCAGATCGCCAAGTCGCTCCTCTTCATGGCCGACGGGAGCCCGGTCCTCGTCATCGCTTCGGGGGCGAACCGCGTCAACGAGCTGAAGCTCGAGCGGCTGGCCGGCGGGGCGATCCGGAAGGCTGACGCGGACACGGTCAAGCGCGTCACGGGCTTCAGCATCGGCGGGGTGCCGCCCGTCGGCCACGCCGCTCCGCTCGCCACCTTCATCGACCGGGACCTGCTCCAGTACGAGGTCATCTACCCCGCCGCGGGCCTTCCCGAGTGCGTCTTCCCGATCTCTCCCGCCGAGCTGCTCAGGGCGACGGGCGGGACTGTGGCCGACCTCAAGGTAGAGCCCGCATGATCTACCATGAGATGATGGAGCGCTACACGCAGGGGCTGGCCGCCCACCGCAACGACCGGGTCCTGCCGGAAAGAGGAGAGCCATGAAGCTGAATGGGAAAGTTGCCGTCGTAACGGGAGCGGGATCGGGGATCGGGCAGGCCACCGCGCTGCTCTTCGCCGCGGAGGGGGCGCGCGTGGCGTGCGTGGACATCAACGAGGCGACGGCCAAGCGCAGCGTGGAGCAGATCGAGAAGGCCGGCGGGCAGGGTGTGGCCGTGAGCGCCGACGTCTCGACGGCCGCGGGGAACCAGGCGATGGTAGAGCGCGCGCTCGCCCAGTGGGGCCGCCTGGACATCCTCTACGCCAACGCCGGCGTCCCGCAGTCGCCGATTCCGGTGGAGGAGCTGGACGAGGCCCTCTTCGACCGGATCATGGCCGTGAACGTCAAGGGGGTGTTCCTCGGGGTCAAGCACGCGGTGCCGGTCATGAAGCGCCAGGGGAGTGGCGTCATTCTGATTACTGCGTCCACCGCCGCGATCAGGCCGCGCCAGGGGATCCAGGCCTATGGCGCCTCCAAGGGCGCCGTGATCGCGCTGACCAAGGCCCTCGCGCTCGAGCTGGCGCGCCACCGGATCCGCGTGGTCGCGATCGCGCCGGTGGCGACGGACACCCCTATGCTCCCCGCCTTCATGGGGAAGGCGGCCGTGGACGACAAGGGGCGCGAGGCGATGGTCAGGACGATCCCGCTCGGGCGGCTCAACACGCCCGAGGACATCGCGCGGGCTGCGCTCTTCCTGGCTTCTGACGATGCCGCGATGGTGACAGGCACGTGCGTGGAGGTTGACGGCGGCCGGTGCCTATGAAGGTCATCCCGCTCGCCGCGGAATCCCTGGGCGTCCGCTCCATGGCCACGTACGTGGAGTGCGCCCAATCACGCATCCTGATCGACCCGGGCGCCGCCCTCGGCCCGAGCCGCTTCGGGCTCCCGCCGGCCGATCAAGAGTGGGAGGCGCTCAGGCGCGCCAACGACCGGATCTCGGCCTACGCGACCCGGGCCCAGCTCGTCTTCGTCAGCCACTATCACGAGGACCACTTCCGCTACGACCCGACGGTCTATGCGGGCCGGGCGGTGTGGGCGAAGGACCCTTCCCACATGATCAATCCCAGGCAGGGGCAGCGGGCGGCCGAGCTCTGGCGGTCCTTGAAGGCGTCCTGCTGCCTCGACTCCGCCGAAGGGAAGGTCTACGACTTTCCCGACGCGAGCCTGAAGGCCTCGCCGCCGCTCGCCCACGGCTCCGAGGGGACCGGCCTCGGCTACGTCGTCGCCCTCACCGTGACGGACCGGGCCGAGGGGTTTCGCTTCGTCTTCGCCTCCGACGTCCAGGGACCGGTCTCGCCCGTGGTGACTGCCTACCTGATCCGCGAGCGCCCGCACCTGCTCTATCTCTCCGGGCCGCCGACGTACCTGGAGCGCCAGGTCGGCACGCGCGTCATCGAGCAGGGGATCACCAACCTCCTCGCCATCGTCGAGGCCACGGGCTGCCGGGTGATCCTGGACCACCACGCGCTGCGCGATCCGCGCGTGCGCGAGCGGCTGGGACGGATCTGGGAGACCGGCCGGGTGGTGACCGCGGCGGGGCACCTGGGCCTCGCCGACGCGCGGCTCGAGGCGACCCGCAACATCCTCTGGGCCGGGCGGCGGAAGCCCGGGGCCCGGGTTCCCGGCCGGGAGTTGAAGCCTCTGGAGGGTTCGAGTATCATCGGTGGTCGAACCGCTGCGCGCCGCGCCAAAGGAGGAAACGCCCGATGACCACAGAGACCGAAATCAAGGCCGGTGATGAGGCCCCGGACTTCAAGCTCCAGGGGATCGGGGGCAAGGAGTACACGCTGAGCGAGTTCAGGGGCAAGAAGAGCGTTGTGCTGCTCTTCTACGTCCTCGACTGGACCCCAGGCTGAACCAAGGAGATGCCCGCCTTCGAAGCCCGGCTGAAGGACTTCGAGGCGGCCAATGCCCAGGTCATGGGTATCAGCACCGACAGCATCTTCTCCCACGATGCGTGGGCCAAGCAGGCGTGCGGCGGGATCAGCTATCCGCTGCTCGCCGACATCCACCGGGAGACCGCCAAGAAGTACGGGATCTGGTGGCCCGACCTGAATGCCAACTACCGGGCCACCTACGTCGTAGACAAGCAGGGGAGAGTCCGGTTCGTGGAGCGTTACGCCAAGGGCGTGCTCCCCGAGCCGGACAAGATCCTGGCCGAGGTCAAGACGCTCGCCTAGGCGCGTGTCGGAGTAACGCCCTTCGAGCGCGGGCTTCGCCCGCGCAATTGACTCGGGCCTCGCCTCGTGGCTCTCCTCGCCTGCGGCTCGTCGGGAGCCCCTCGGCTCGAACCACCATTCCTGGGGGGAGGCCTCGGAGGGCGCCCGGGTACCCGCGCCGAAGGCGTGGGTGTCCCCCTCCGATTGTCCTAGGCGCGCACCGTCTCGCTGACGAGCGCCTCATCGGCGCCGAGCTCGGCCAGCTTGGCGACGGTGGGTCGGCCCGTCTCCGGGTCCCAGCCGGCCATCTGGTAGTAGGTCCGTCGCGCCGCGAGGAACTCGCCCGGATCGATCCGCTGGCCCTTGAGAGGCCCGTTGCCGATTCCCTCGTGCATCCGCTGGGGGAGCACGTCGTCCTCGGGCGTGAACCCCTCCCGGCAGTTGAATAGCCGCGCCAGGGTGTTGTTCCGCTCGCCCACCTTCATGGCCTCGTAGAGGCTCATGTTCCAGCCCGTGACGGAGTTGACGTAGCCGACGAGGGGCTCCAGCTCCAGCGTGTTGAGGGGCGTCCCGACGAAGTCGCACATGCCGACCGTGTTGTAGAAGCTCCACACCTTCTGGGTCTCAAAGAAGGCGCGCACCTTCTTGCCATCGAGCGTGAGCGGGTCGAGAGGCTCGATGAGGCCGAGCACGCCGAAGGGGTGGCCCTGGGGATGAAACCCGGCGTACAGGGGGTCGTGAGGGGCCTCCATGTGATCGGCCCCCGTTGGCGAGAGGGCGTAGGCGAGGGAGAGCCCCTTCTTGCCGCGCGGGTCGTGCATGGGGAGCTCCTGGCCCTTGACGTGGAGCGCGAAGCGCTCGGCGCCCCTCCCGAGCTGCGCGGCGGCCCGTCGAACGCCCTCCCCGAGGAGCCGGCCGATGCCCTCGCGCCTGCCAATCAGGTGCACGATCTGCACGACCGCGTCGGCGTTGCCCCAGACCAGCTCGATCCCGCCGGTCATTTCCTTTGTAATGAGCCCGTGCTCGTAGCACTCCATGGCGAAGGCGATGACGGCGCCGGTGGAGATCGAGTCGAGCACGTACTGGGCGTAGAGCTGGTTCACGAGGGCGAGGGCGTTGAGGTCGCTCACGCCGCAGAGCGAGCCGGACGCCGCGAGCGTCTCGTACTCGGGCCCGCCGTACTTCGGCGTCACGCCGAGGTCCTTGACCTCGACCTCGCGCTTGCAGGCCACGGCGCAGGCGTAGCAGGTGCCACGGTTCACCAAGATGGTGTCGCGCATCGTCTGGCCGCTGATCGCGCGGGCGTGTTCGAAGGAGCCGTCGCGGAAGTTGCGGGTCGGCAGGATGCCGGAAGCCTCCAGCGCCATGACGGCGCTGGACGAGCCAAGCTGGTGAAAGCGGTCCTTGGCCCGGTCGTAGTGCTCCCGGAACCAGACGAGGCCGCGCTTGGCGCCCTCCTTGTCCGTCGCGGCGGGGGGCTTGCTCCCGCGGACCGCTATGGCCTTGAGGCGCTTGGCCCCCATGACGGCCCCGAGCCCCCCGCGCCCGTGGAAATGCTTGAGCTGGTTCACGATGGCGGCGAAGCGGACGCCGCGTTCGCCCGCGATGCCGGTCTGCAGCACGCGGATGCGCTTGTCGCGCAGCTCCTGCTCCAGCCCGTCCTGCACCTCGCCCGAGAGCTTCCCCCAGTAGGCGCGCGCGTCCCTGAACTCGACCTGGTCGTCCTTGATCCACAGGTACACGGGGGAGTCGGCCTGCCCGCGGATGAGGAGCGCGTCGTAGCCCGCCGCGCGCAGCTCGGGCCCCCACCAGCCGCCCGCTTCCGACTCGCCGTACCCCCCGGTGAGGGGCGATTTGGCCGCGGCGGTGTAGCGGTTGGTCCCCGAGAGCGAGAGGCCGTTGATCACGCTGGTGGTGAACACCAGGATGTTGTCGGGACCCAGCGGGTCCACCCCGGGCGGCAGCTCCCTGAGGAGCAGGTAGGCAGCGAGAGCCCCGCCGCCGAGGTGCTTGCGGACCACGACCTCCGGCAGCTCTTCGACGCGGGTCGTCCGGGTGATGAGATCGACGTGCAGGAGCTTCGCGGTCACGCCCGATGCCATGCGCCGTTCCTCCTTGGGTTGGGCCGGTGCGCTCCCTGCGCGTCCCGTCCCTCGAAACGCGGCCCCGTTTGATACGGTAGCCGATGGCCGGCGTGCGGGTCAACCCGGAATTGACACCTTCCTTCCGCTTCCCGAGATTCCTCGGAGGGGGGCCACCCAGGCACCCCCACGCCTTCGGCGTGGATGCCCGGCTCCCCGCCCCTTCCGATGCCTCCCCCCGTGGTTCGAGCCGAGGGGCGTCGGCCATGCCGCAGGCAGGCCCGCCCCGAGGCGAGGCCCGAGTTCATTGCGCGGGCCGGGTACCCGCGAAGCGGGTGCGCGCTCGAACCAGATTCTTCACCATTCTGGTAGAATTGGTCTCGCACCCTTTTGCGGGGTGAACCTGCTGTGGAATCACACCGGATCGAACGCAAGCTGACCGCGATCCTCAGCGCCGACGTCAAGGGCTACAGCCGGCTGATGGGCGAGGACGAGGTGGCGACCGTCCGTACGCTGACCGCGTACCGTGAAGCGATGGCCACCCTCATCGGCCAGCACCGGGGGCGCGTGGTGGATTCACCGGGGGACAACCTCCTGGCCGAGTTCACCAGCGTCGTGGATGCGGTGGAGTGCGCGGCGGAGATCCAGAAGGAATTGAGCGGCCGGAACGCCGAGCTCCCGGCCTCTCGCCAGATGGAGTTTCGCATCGGCATCAACCTCGGGGATGTGATCGTCGACGGCGAGCGCATCTACGGTGACGGTGTCAACATCGCGGCCCGCGTCCAGGGCCTCGCCGAGGGAGGCGGCATCTGTGTCTCGGGCACCGTCTACGACCACATCGAGAACAAGCTGGCGCTGGGATACGACCCGCTCGGCGAGCACACGGTCAAGAACATCGCCAAGCCGGTTCGCATGTATCGGGTTCGGCTCGGGCCGGGCGCTGCGGCGACGATCGCCGGCGCGAGACCGGCTGAGCGCGGAGCACCGGTCGGAGCGCGCCGCTGGCGCCGGGCCGCGCTGATGGCCGTGGTCGGGGTCGTGCTCCTCGCCGGCGCAGGCGTGGCAGCCTGGAAGCTCTTCTCGCGTCCGACCTCCCGACCGGCGCTCGAGCTGCCGGACAGACCCTCCATCGCGGTGCTCCCCTTTACCAACATGAGCGAGGACCCGAAGCAGGAGTACTTCAGCGACGGCATCAGCGAGGACATCATCACCGGCCTCTCGAAACTCTCAGGCGTGTTCGTCATCGCGCGCAACTCGGCGTTCACGTACAAGGGCAAGGCGGTGAAGGTGGGCGAGGTGGGTCGGGAGCTGGGCGTGCGGTTCGTGCTGGAAGGGAGCGTGCGGAAGGCGGGCAACCAGGTCCGGGTCACCGCCCAGCTCGTGGATGCCGCGACCGGGCGGCACCTCTGGGCGGAGCGCTACGACCGGGACCTCCGGGATATCTTCGCGCTGCAGGACGAGATCACTCAGAAGATCGTGTCCGCCTTGGAAGTGCGGCTGAGCGAGAGCGAGCGCGCGCGCCTCGCACGGAAGTACACGGCGAACCTGGAAGCCTACGACCACTTCTTGCAAGGGGTGGAGTACTGGTACCGCACGACCCCCGCGGCCAATGCGGAGGCCCGGACGATGTTCGAGAAAGCCATCGCGCTCGATCCCAAATTCGCCGCGGCCTACGCGACGCTGGGGTTCACCTACTGGCAGACCTGGGCGCTCCAGTGGAGCCAGGATCCGGGGACGCTCGAGCGCGCGTTCGAGCTGGCGCAGAAGGCAATCGCCATGGACGACTCCCTCCCGAAGGCCCACCGGATCCTGGGCCACGTCTACCTGTGGAAGAAAGACCACGAGCAGGCCATCGCCGAGGCCGCGAAGGCCATCGCCCTGGATCCCAACGGCGCCGAAGGGCACGCGGACCTGGGCGAGTTCCTCACGTGGGCCGGAAGGCCGAAGGACGCCATCGAGCTGATCCAGAAAGCGATCCGGCTCAACCCCCGCGCCTCGTTCCACGCCTTCTACATGCTGGGCCATGCCTACCGGCTGGCCGGACGGTTTCAGGAGGCCGTCGCCGCCCACAGGAGGGCCCTCGCCGAGAACCCCGATTTCGTTCCCTCGCACGCGGAGCTGGCGGTCCTGTATGCGGAGTTGGGGCGGAGGGATGAGGCCCGCGCGGCACTGGCGGAGGCCGGGAAGCGGAGTCCCCAGGCCTCGCTGGAGAGCCTGAGGCGGAGCCTTCCCTACAAGAATCCGGCGGACCTGGACCGCTACCTCGAGGGCCTGCGCAAGGCGGGGCTCGAATGAAGATCACCCGCGTCCGTCCACACCTTCTCGCCGTGCCGCTCCCGCGCCCGGTGAAGACCGCGGTCCACCACATCCGCGCCGTGGACACGGTCCTCGTCGAGCTGGAGACCGACGCGGGCGCGGTCGGGAGCGGCTACTGCTTCGCCTTCGGCCCCCACCGGGCGCGGGCGCTCCACGCGCTGGTCGAGGACCTGCTCCCGCTCTACGAAGGGCAGGACCCCCGCGCGGCGCGGGCGCTCTTCGAGGCTGCCTGGCGCTCGATCAACTTCCTGGGCCACGCGGGCGTGGCCGTGATGGCGCTGGCGGCGCTCGACACCGCGTGCTGGGACCTGGCCGCTCAGGCCGCCGGCCAGCCGTTGTTCAGATTTCTCGGCGGAGCCCGCGACAGGATTCCGGCTTATGTCTCCTCGGGCCTCTGGCTCGATTATTCCGTCGACGAGCTGGTGGCTGAGGCCCGCCGCTTTCTGGCTCAGGGCCACCGGGCGATGAAGATGCGTCTGGGGAGGGCCCCGAAGGAAGATCTGGAGCGTGTCCGCGTCCTGCGCGAGGCGATCGGCGACGAGGTGAAGCTCCTGGCGGATGTCAACCAGGGATGGGACGAGGCGACCGCCGTCCGCGTCGGGCGCGAGCTCGAGCCCTTCGGCCTCTACTGGCTCGAGGAGCCGCTCCCGTACGAGGACCTCGAGGGCTGCGCGCGGGTTGCCGCCGCGCTGACGACCCCGATCGCCACCGGTGAGACCGACTACGGAAGCCTCGGGATGAAGCGCCACCTGGAGGTGAGGGCCGCGGACATCCTGATGCCCGACCTGCAGCGAATGGGAGGGATCACCGGCTTCCTCAAGGCAGCGACGCTCTGCGAGGCCTTCCACGTCCCGGTCTCCTCGCACCTCTTCATGGAGGCCTCGAGCCACCTGATCGCGGTCGCGCCCAACGGCCTGATCCTGGAGCACATGCAGTGGTGGCAGGAGCTGTTCGCCGAGCCGCTTCCGGTCGTGGACGGCCAGGTCCTCCTTCCCGACAGGCCCGGGATCGGGCTCGGCCTGAACCGGAAGGCGGTCGAGCGCTTCAGCGTGTAGCCAGCCTCGGGTGAACGCCCAAGGCCGCGAGCGTTCCCGCTGGGCGATCCTGGCGCTGATCACGGTCGCCCACGCTCTCGGCTCGCTTTCGGTCCTGGCCGCGGCCCCCCTCTCGCCGTTCCTCCTGGACGCCCTCGAGCTCTCGCGGACCCAGGTTGGTCTCTTCCTTCCCGCGCTCTACCTGGGCGGCGTCCTCGCCTCGCTCCCTGCAGGATGGCTCAGCGACCGCCTCGGCGTCCGTCGCGCGCTGGTCCTGGGCCAGGGGCTCACGGGAGCCGCGGTCGGCCTGGCGGCGCTGAGCCCGAGCTTCGCGGTGCTCCTGGGATTCCTCTTCCTCGGCGGCTTCGGCTGGAGCGTCCTGAACCCGACCACGGGGAAGGCGGTCATCGAGTGGTTTCCGCCGCGCGAGCGGGGCTTCGCGATGGGGGTCAAGCAGACCGGCCTCACGCTCGGCGGAATCGCCGGGGCGCTCGTCCTCCCGCCGCTCGCTCTCGCGCTCGGGTGGCGCCTGAGTCTCGCCGTAGCAGGAGCCGCCTCCCTCCTCTCTGCCGCGCTCGTCGCGTTCGGCTACCGGACCCGCTCGGGGTATCTCGCCGAGGCACCCCCCGAGCGACCGCGCTTCGCCGAGGTCACGCCCTTTCTGCAGCGTCGCGGGGTCCTCGTCGTCTTCGGCTGCGGGCTGGCGCTCTCGATGGCCCAGTCCTCTGTCCTCGCCTACCTGGTCCTCTACGCCAAGGAAGTCCTGGCGGTCTCCGTCGTTGACGCCGGGCGTCTCCTCGCGCTCGCTCAGGCGGGTGGGGCGGCGGCCAGGCTCGGGTGGGGGCTCGTCAGCGATCGGCTCTTCGGCGGCCGTCGCCGCCCCGGGATCATCGTCACCGCGCTGATCGGCGCGACGAGCTACATCGCCTTCGCTTTCGGCGGCGCGCTCCCCTCCCGGCTCGCGGCCCCGCTCGCGGTGATCGCTGGCGCCGGGGCCTTCGGGTGGGTCGGGCTTTACCTGGCGCTCGTGGCGGAGATCGCGGGGGTGCGCTACGCGGGCCTGCTCACGGGGGTCGCGGTGATGTTCGCCTGGAGCGGGGTGCTGGTCGGCCCGCCCCTCTTCGGCGTTGTGCTCGAGGCGACGGGCTCGTACGTCGGAGCCTGGCTCCTCCTGTCGGCCTATGCCCTGCTTGTCGCCGCGGCGCTCTCGCGCCTTCAGCCCCTCGTCCAGCGGGGCTGAGCTATCTCTGGCGCGTCGTGAGGGTGACGCCGACGAGGACAGCGAGGCCACCGAGGAGCTGGGCGGGTCCGGGCCTCTCCCCGAGCATGGCGGCGGCAAGAAGCACGCCCACCACCGGCTGGAAGTTCATGAAGATCGCCGATCGGCTCGCCCCCACCGCCTTCACGGCCTCGTACCACCAGACGTGGGCGAGGGCGCCGAGAAGCGCCTGGTAGAGGACCACGGCCCAGGCGGTCGCCGAGCTGAGGCGCGGTGCCGGGAAGAGCGGGACCGTCGCGAGGGCGAGCGGCACGAGCATGAGGGAGCCCAGGACGTAGGCTGCGGTGGTGGCGAGGGCGGGGGAGTGGACGGTCAGGACGCGCTTGCCGTAAATCGTGTAGGCGCTCCAGCCGGAGATCGCGAAGAGGACGAGGAAGTCGCCGACGTGAAGTGCCGCCGGGCTCAGCGCGGCCCAGCCGCCTTTGGTGATGACGAGGAGGACCCCGGCGGCCGAGCACGCGATGCCGGCCCACTGGAGCCGGGTGAGGCGCTCCTTGAGGTAGACGCGCGCTCCGAGCGCGACGAGGACAGGGGTGCTGGCCTGCAGGATCACGGCGTTGGAGGCAGTGGTCAGGTAGATCGCGAGGTAGGTGAAGCCGGTGGAGAGGAAGATTCCCGAGAAGGCGAGGAAGCCGAGCCCCCGGAGGTCGCTCCACGCGAGTCCCTTGGCCTCCTCGATGCCGCGTCGCGCGAGGAGGACGGCGAGGAAGACCGACGCGAGGAGGCAGCGGAAGGTCACCAGGACGAAGGGCGGGAGGTCGGCGAGCGCCAGCTTGGCCGTCGCCGGATAGCTGCCCCAGAGCGTGACGATGAGGAGGAGCGCGACGTAGGCGCGGGTTTGACTCGGCAGGGGCACCTCCCTATGATAGCGCGGCGATGCCGGATCACATTCTCGAGACGCGGCTCTGGCTTCCCGGCCCGCGCCCCGAGGTCTTTGCCTTCTTCGCCGAGCCCGCGAACCTCACGGCCGTCACGCCGCGCTGGCTCGGGCTGACCCTCCTCACCGTGCCACCCGAGCTCGAGGCCGGGGCCGTCATCGACTGCCAGGTCCGCTGGCTCGGCGTTCCGCTCCGCTGGCGCTCGATGATCCGCGAGTACGACCCGCCGTACCGCTTCGTGGACGTCCAGCTCTGGGGCCCGTACGCGCGCTGGGAGCACCGGCACCTCTTTCTCGAGGGCACGGCGGCAGGGGAGGGGGAGACGGCGATCGGCACGTGGGTCGAGGACCGCGTGACCTACCAGCTCCCGTTTGGCGCGCTCGGGCGCTGCCTCCACGCGCTCCTCGTGCGCCGCCAGCTCGAAGCGATCTTCGCCTACCGCCGGGTGCGCCTCCTCGAGCGCTTCGAGGCGCGTCGGTGAGGGGCCGCGTGGGCGACCTCCTCGGCGCTCATATGTCGATCGCGGGAGGTCTCCACCTGGCCCTCGAGCGGGGGAAGGCCGTCGGGTGCTCCGTCGTCCAGCTCTTCCTGAAGAACCAGGTCCAGTGGCAGGGGAAGGCGCTGACCCAGGCCGAGGTGGCCGAGTTCAAGCGGGTCCAGGGGGAGACCGGGATCCGCCTGAGCTTTGCCCACGCGACCTATCTGATCAACCTCGCCTCACCGGTGGAGAGCGAGTGGCGGAGGTCGGTGGACGCCTTTCACGATGAGCTCGAGCGCGCCGAAGCGCTAGGGCTCCCGTTCGTCGTGATCCACCCGGGCTCCCACAAGGGGAGCGGGCTGGATGCCGGCATCGCCCGCATCGTGGCAGCGCTGGACGAGCTCTGCGCGCGAACGGCGGGCTACCGGGTCAAGGTCTGCCTGGAGAACACCGCGGGGGCGGGGAATACGCTCGGGGCGCGGTTCGAGGAGCTGGCCGCCGTCCTGGAGCGCGCGCGCCTCCCCGAGCGCCTCGGCATCTGCCTCGACACCTGCCACCTCTTCGCCGCCGGCTACGACATCCGGACGCTCGCCGGCTATGCGACGACGCTGGCCGCCTTTGAGCGGGCGGTCGGCGCGAAGCGGCTCCTCGCCTTTCACCTGAACGATGCCAAGCAGGGGCTCGGCTCGGGCCTCGACCGTCACGAGCACATCGGCAAGGGGAAGATCGGGCTCGCGGGATTTCGCCGGATCCTGAGCGACCGGCGCTTCGCCCGCTTGCCCATGGTGCTGGAGACCCCCAAGGAAGGCAACGCCGACGCGCGGAACCTCGCCACGCTCCGCCGCCTGAGACGTAGGTCGTCTGTCCGAGCTCGCGCCAGCAGGTGAAGAGCTTGCGCCGACCCCGCGCCTTACAACATCGGAGACATGTTCTCGCGCACACACCACGGTTCATGGCTATTCTGGATTCGGCAGAGCGGCGAATCAAGAAGGGAAAAGGAATCAAACACACCAAGTTTTGGAAAGCGGCGAAAACGAAGTAGGCAGGCGGAGGCTGGAAATCTGCCATGGGCGAGTGCATTTTCTGCGCTCGAAACGCCGGTTGGTTCAAAGATCGACATCCTGAATGCGAGCGGCGCCATTCCGAAGCGTGGCCAGCGATGGTCCAGCTTGCCGCCGAAGCCGCGGCGGGCAGCAGTGAAGTGGGCTCGCTGACCGAGCGGCTCTCGGACATCGCGCGATCCAGCCACCGACCCCACACGGACGTTCAGCGGGCTTTGATTGCCGGGTGGCGGCGCGCCCTCGACGCAGCCCTGGAGGACGATCTGCTGACCGAAGAGGAAGAGGCTCCACTTCGAACGTATGCGGACCGCTTCGGATTCACCTGGCAAGGGCTCCGTCAGCTGAGAGAAAATCTTCAGACGAGCGGAACGGAAGCTACCCAAAGCGATGTAGCGAGTGAGGCATTTCATGCGCTTCAACGATTTGAACTGGCCATGGCACTACGAGACGTCCTTGAGGGCAGAGCGCCACGGAATGTTGATCTTTGTGATGCCACAGCGTTTAACCTGAAGGGTGGGGAGCAACTCGTCTGGAGTTTTGATTTCACGGATTATTACGAACTCCGAACAAAACGGGAATACATCGGCGGCTATCAAGGCGTGAGCGTCCGGGTAGCTCGCGGGCTATATTACCGGGTCGGTGGTTTCCGCGGTCGTCCAGTCGAAACCGAGCAGATGGAGTACATGGATAGCGGTTCATTTGGGATCACAACCCACCACATCTATTTCGTGGGATCGACCAAGGCATTGAGAATCCCTTATGCCAAGGTTATCAGTCTTGTTCCGCACGAGGATGGAGTCGGGGTTCATCGGGAGACCGGGCGGCTACAACTGTTCGAAACTGGTAAAGATACCGGATGGTTCGTTTATAACGTGATAAGCAATCTCGGGCCCCTGGGATAAAAGGGGCGAATGGTGTAGAGAGAGCATAGACGCGCCGCAGTGGCACCCACTCGGCCCGGCGATGGGGTCGCCCCTCGACCAGCAGAGTGATGAGCACGCGACGCCGCCCGTTGAACCAGACGCGCGCGCCGTCGCGGAACACGCACTTGGCCGGCCGCGGCGGCTGCCCGCGGCCGGGCCCCATCTCCTCGAAGTAGGTCTTGAAGCCGCACCACGTCAGCGCGATGCTCATGCCGCGTTCCTCCGCGGTGCCCTGCACAACGAGGTCGGGGCACGCACAGACGCCCCGGGTGCTGACGACATCCGAGGCGCCGCCTTTTCGAGGGGTCGAGCTTACGGCAAGTTCTGCAAGTTCTGAAGGACTACGTAGGCAAGAACGGTCAGATCACTGCGACGTAACGCGCGCGGCTACACCAGGAGGTCGTTGGCGCCGTTCTGCTCAATGTATTTACGTGCGTAGATCGCCGCGATCATCGATGCCCCTCCGCGGATTGTTCCGGCCGACCCGCCAAAGGGATCCGGAGAAGATCCCGGAGCCGCTGCGCGTCACGGGAGGGCGGGTGATTGTGGTCGAAGCGGCCATAGACGCCGTTCGACAGGCCGATCAGGATGCGCGAGGCCTCGTTCGCGATCCCTGGCGCAACGGCACCGAGCGCGAGCGAGAGCCGCCAGCAGCGGATGGCATTCGTCGTGGCGAGGAGGCGGCCTGCGACGTCTCGCAGCTCATCCATGGCCTTGTCCCGCTCGGCGGTCTTCGCGTCCTGCGGGTTGGCGTACGCCCACGCCCAGTAGGTCAGCCGATAGTCGATGTCCCCGACGACCTTGCGCTGCTCGTGGAGCGGCTCGAGAACGAACTTCTGGAGGAGTTGGCTGATGACGAACAGAAGGACTCCTCCGCCGAGCGTAACGCCAGCCGTCAGCGCGATCGTGAGGGCGTCGGACATCAGCACCCTCTGTGTAGCCGCCGCGGGTCTGGACGCCAGAGCGCCAGCGCGTAGAAGTCGGGTGGCACTACCGCGGTCACAATCCCGAGCAACGGAATGAGATAGATGTCTGGCACGCGTGCCCGTCGGTATACGTGCCCGCGGTACCCGGGACATCGGCCGTCATTCTTCTGCGCCTTCGAGAGCCCGGTGAGCTGCAATGAAAGCCTCGCCTACCTCGTGTTCAAGCCTGCACAGGATCTGGCAGATCACAAGGCGGTCGATGTTGGGCTTCATGGTCAGGAGCGTGAACGTGATCTGTGAAAGAGAAATCGCGGTGCCGTGGCCCGGATCGGCGAGGCCAAGATCGCTCGGGCCTGCTAGAAGCATCTGCTGATCGGGAAGAAGACCCAGTTTGAAGAACGCGCCTTTCGGGTTCGCGTGGACATTGTGGCTTGCGAGCTTGTAGTAGGGGCGGAGGTGCGCCAGCCCGGCGCTCCGTTCGATATCGCTGAATTTGGGGTTCTTCATCCCGAGCGCCTCGGCGGCCCACCCGTACTCTGCGCCGTACGGTTCGCCGAACCTAGCCTTGAGCGCGTCGCGGGTCGCTTTGATGCGCGCGAACTCGTCCTCAGTAAGCGGCTCATAGCCGAGTGCGGTGCAGTGCTCCTGGTAGGCGAGTGCCGCGCGGTAGGACTCGATGGCGTTGTGCAAGATATACCGCTCCGCGGCATCGTTGCCGTGGGCTCGCACGAAGAAACCGACCACGGCGATCTCATGGAGACATCTCCATCGCGCGTGGGCACCGTCCGCGTGGCCTGATCGGAGGAGGGTGATCACCTCCGAGCCCACCTGGCAGGCTCGCGCATGGAGGCGGGTGAGCACCTCGAAGACGAAATCCTTGGCGGTCGCCGCCTCCGGCCGGAACTCAGTGTTGAAATCATCGCCGGCTTCGACGGCGATCTCCCGAACCATCTCGAGGAGGTCGACCGCTCGGCCCCACCTTCGGGCCAGTCTCGTCTCGAACCCTCGCCGTTCGCGCCGCCGGTCCTTGAGCATGGTGGGCGAATCGCGCTTGAGCTTCTTCCAGATCAGGTCTGACGCCTTGTCGATGCAACCAAGGATGATGGCCGGGGTCGCCGCTTCGAGACTTGAGAGAACGCGGTCGGCGTCGAGATCGAGCGATATCCTCTGGGCGTTGCGTTCTTCATCGGTGATCGTCGACTGGGCAAACTGCGCGTCCGTGATCTCGAGTGCGAGCGAGAGGTCATCGGGCTGGAGATTCTTGAGCCGGTCCTCGAGCGTGGCTCGCTGCGACCGCGTAAGCGTAATCCCCCGATCGCGAAGGCGATCGGTAATAAGCCGCAGGGCGAACTTCTGGAAGGAGAACTCCTCCTGGAGAAGCGAGTGGAACATCGCCTGCATCGTGTTCATGGGCACCCCTTAGACAGAGCGTCGCGTTGTCCTGTCACGGCTGGTGGAGGAGAAGTAGACGTAGCAGATGGGGGAAGTAGCGCCAGCGCGGGATCGCACATCTTCTTCCAAGGAGTGCTTGGAGGAGAGCGTTCTTCCTTCTGCACCGTGGTCATCGAACCGCCGCGGGGTCTGGCAGAGTCGCTGCCGTGCTCGGCAGTGACTCCAGGTAGCGCCAGCCACGGAACGACCGTGCCGGCACGGGCGCGATCGGCGTCCACTGCCCCCGGGTGGAAGATGAGCGCGGGGGCGCCGCCTCGTCCTTCGGGTCCAGAGCACGTCGCCGGAGAGCGGGAAGTAACCGGAGCATAGCTCACTCACAAACCCTTCTCCGTGCGCGCCGGGGGGTGCGCTTTCCCGGCGTCAGCATGGTGCAGGGGCGTGGCCCGTCACTTGTGGGCGCGGCCGAACTCGAGGATGCGGTCACGCAGCCGGTCCTGAGTCTGCTCGGGCGGCATCACCGGCCAGAACTCCGGCTGCGGCAGCAGCTCGCGGAGGTAGTGGGCCCCGGACGTGGCGTGGGACGGGTCGTCGCCCGGAACGATGAGCGCCGGGACCTTCATCGCCATGATCTCTTCCGGCTCCGCTCCGGGCACGGTGTCCCGATCGAAGAGGCCGCGCGCGCTGGCCGTCACGAGCCCCAGATAGCGCTCCAGATCCTGCGCCTCGAAGGACGCGGCGAAGGCCGGGTCGCGCACGATCACTGAGCCCCAGGGCCCGGCCTCGGAGTCCTGCCAGAAGGACTTGCCCTCGTGGGCGCGCTTGACGACGCCGGCGAGGCCGTTCTCACGGGCGAAGCGGAGATGACGCGCGAAGCGCTCCTGACCGTTCAGCTTCCAGCGGTAGCCGCCGACGGGCCAGTGGAGGAGGAGGCCGCGCGTCGCCTGCGGAAAGCGCGCGGCGAAAGCCAGCGCGACGGAGCATCCCATGCAGCCGCCCAGGACGAACGCCTCGCGAATACCCAGGTGGTCCAGGAGCCCTTTGGCCTGCGCCGCAAAGAGCGACCAGGAGAGGTGCTCGACGCGCCCGGCGGACGCCCCGGACTCCCGCCGGTCGTAGGCGATCACCGTGAACTCGCTCGCAAGGACTTCGAGGGCTCGCATGCCCTTCCACGCCGAGGCCGTGGACCACTTCTCTATCGTGGCGTCGAAACCGCCGGGCGCGAGCATGAGCAGGGCGGGTCCGGAGCCCCGCGTCACGTAGTTCACTTCCAGGCCGTCGATCATCGCGGTTGGCATGGCACCCTCCCCCCCTTCGGGCCCTGATCAGGTCAGACAGGGGAATCCAAGATCTTCTTGACGTACCCTCCGTGCTGGCGAAGCAGCGGATAGTCCCGCTCAAGAGTTTCCCATCCCCGCCCCCCGGCATCGGGGATCTCCTCAAGCTTTGTGTCAGTCAGGAGATACCCGGACATCGAGATCCCCTTCGTTTTAAAGGCAGGCTCCTGGCTCAGCGCACTCAGTTCCCTTAGTACACCGGACAGGGAATTCGTTCCTAGTTTTTTGGGTCATGAAGGCCCGTTTGGTACATTGGGTCCAAGGCTTGCAGGGGGGAAGCGCTGTCTATGCCCCGTGGACCCAAACCAACGCACAAGGTCACGCTGACCGCGAAAGAGTATGCGGGGCTTAAGCACATTGCCCGGCTTCGCACAGCTCCCTACGCGGAAGTCGTTCGGGCCAAGGTCATTGTCACGGCCTATGAGCATCCCGACTGGACCAACCAGCAAATTGCCAGAGCGATGGGGTGCACGTTTCGAACGGTCCGCAAATGGCGTCAGCGCTGGAGAAGCAAGGGCTCTCTCGTGGACAGCGAGCGTCCCGGGGGGCCTCGCTTTTTTTCCCTCTAGCCAGCGTGCCCAGGTGACGGCCCTTGCCTGCACGCTCCCCCGGCAGTCCAAGAAGCCGCTCTCGCGTTGGTCGAGCACGGAGTTAGCCCAAGTCGCCAAAGCGCAGGGCATCGTCAAGAGCATCTCCCCGTCCACGATCAAGAGCTGGCTGCGCGCGGAACAAATCAAACCCTGGCAGTACCACAGTTGGCAAAAGCCGACCGATCCCCGGTTCCTGGAGAAAGCGATCCCCGTGTTGGACCTCTACGCCCAGGCCCAGTCGCTCGCCCAGCGCGGGCACATCGTGGTCTGTGCCGATGAGAAGACCTCCCTGCAAGCCCGGAAGACCCAGGGCGCGCTCAGCCCGGCGCGGCCCGGGCTCCCCCTGCGGGTCGGGGATCGGTACCAGCGCAAAGGGGCCTTGCAGCTCTTTGCGGCCTTGCTGGTATCGACGGGGGAGACGATCGCTCGGTGCTTCAAGCGAAAACGCTTCGTCGAATTCCAGGCCTTCCTCCAGACGATCTTCGGCAGCCTCTGGTGCAAGCGGATCCGCTGCCTGCATCTCATCCTGGACAACGGCTCCACCCATGCCCCCAAGCAAATCGAGGCGTGGATTCGGACGCTGCAGCTTCCCTTCCAGGTCAAACTCCACTGGCTCCCGGTTCACGCCTCGTGGTTGGATCAGATCGAGATCGTGTTCAGCCAGATCCAGAGAAAAGTGCTGACCCCGAATCACTTCGAAAGCCTCCGGGACTTGGAACATGTCCTCATGAATCATTTTCGGGAACGCAACAAACATCCCAAGCCCATTCGCTGGAGCTACACCTCGGCCAAGCTGCAGAAAAAGTTCGCTGCAACGTCAGCCCTGGGACCGGCAGTCTGCGTATGAAAACTAGGAACGAATTCCCTGTCCGGTGTACTTAGTGCTTCAAACTTGTCGTGGTTGCCCGTCAGTCCCCCGTGGTGAAGCCCGTGAGGCTCAAGGAATCGGACATGGGTCGGCTTGCGGCCTCGTTCCTGAATCCACAGAATGAAGTCGGGATAAAATCCGCTCCGCCCGAAGAACCCCACGCCCACCCTTGGAACATTCCGAAGCAGGTAGATCTCACGATTCCGGTATTCTTCCAAGGAGTGGTTACGCTGCCAGAAGTCCCACAGATCCTTCACTAACTTCGCCTCGCCCTCCCTGAGCCCCGGAGGACTCAGGGAAATTCCCTCAATCTTACTCCAATCTCACCGCGAATCTTCCTCCGTCGCATTACTCCTCAGGGGGTACGATCCGTGTCAACAGCTCGACCAGATCGGGCACCTCACGAAGAATGGCATCCTGATGAAGGCTGCTTGTCTTGAACTGGAGTTCCGAGAGGCCTCGCGCGTACTCCCGAATCTTGCGGGCGGCCTGGAGCATGTCCAGGACCGACTCCGCATCACGCCACATACAGGGTTTCGGTGTGGCTTAAGATGTGCTTCCGGCGAATGTAGTTGGGGCTTGTCTGGACCAGTCTTTTCTCGACCAGGTCCACCGGATGGCCAAAGATGCCTGCCAGCTCTTCCCGCATGGCAAGCAGATCATCGAGCTTCCACCTGGCATCCGGCGCGAAAGTTACCAGAACGTCGATGTCACTGTCCGGCCGAAAATCCTCTCGAAGGACAGAGCCGAACAGGGCAAACTCCGTGATCTTCCACCGGCGGCAGAACTCGGCAATCTTGTCCTTGGATATTTGAACTCCGCGATAATTCATGACTCTCGCTCTTCTTCCTCCAGCAGTCGCCTGTTGAGGGCTATCTTATCTCATGTCTGACGGGAATAGGCAGCCTAAAGAGTGCCCGGATGACCACGCATTTGCACCGGCCAGGCCTCGCCAGGCCTGCGCTGATCCGACAACGTAAGTTCAGGAGCCCGGTTAAGGGGAAGGCCGACGACGGGCGGGCACGCGCTACGAGGAGGGGAGTGGCCTCGCGGGGACCGCATGAACGGCGTGGCCGCGCCGGCTCGGTGGCAGAGGGCGGTATAGAGAGCACGCGCGGCGTCGCGGGTGAGGGCTAGCGCGAGTGGGTCACACCGACCCGGTGGCAGGCCCGGCGCACCGGGCAGATCGAGCAGCGGGGCGAGACCGGCTGGCAGACGTTCTGGCCGAAGCTGACCAGGAGGTCGTTTAGTTCGATCCAGTGCCGGCGCGGGAGCTTGGCGCGGAGCGCCCACTCGGTCTGCTCGGGCGTCTTGGTGCGGACGAACCCCAGCCGGTTCGTGATCCGGTGGACGTGGGTGTCTACGCAGATCCCGGGCAGGCCGAAGCCCATCGTCACGACCAGGTTCGCGGTCTTCCTGCCGACGCCGGGGAGGGTCAGGAGCGTGTCCAGGTCTGGCGGGACCTTACTCCCGAAGCGCTCGACCAGCTCACGTGAGACCGCGCGGATGACGCGCGCCTTGGTCCGATAAAAGCCCACGGGAAAGATGACGCGCTCGATCTGGCGGGGCGGGAGCCCGAGCATCGTCTCGGGAGTGTCGGCGAGAGCGAAGAGGCGCTCGGCGGCCGGGCCGGTGGTCTCGTCCTTCGTCCGGAGGGAGAGAAGGCAGGCGATCAGGATCCTGAACGGGTCGCGCTCGGTCCGGTCGGCGACCTCGGCCAGGGCTGTCGGGTTCCAGTCGGGCGCCTTGGCCTTCAGGCGCGCGATGACGCGGCTCAGCGTGCGCGCGTCCATGGGCGCGCGGATCGCCCGCGCCAGCCACCGCGGCCGGTCGCTCACGATTTGTCTTTTGATTTGTCCTTTATTGATTCCAGTAGCTCGCGCGCGCGCTTGGCGTCCTTGATCGTCCAGTCGGCCAGGTTGGTCGGTGCTTTCTCGTTCAGGACCCGCCGGAGCTCCTTCCGGGCCTCGTCGTACTTGCCGCGCCTGATCAGGAGCCGGGCGAGGTCAACTCGAAGCACCGTGAAGTGCGGATCAAGCTTGAGCCCCTTCCTGAAGTACTCCTCGGCTTTGTCCAGGTCCCCCCACGGGATGGCCAGCTCCACGTTCCCCGCGAGGACGTGCGCGCCCAGGTGCTTGGGGTTCAGGTCGAAGATGACCTCCAGCTCGTTCTTGATCGTCGGCAGGAGGAAGAGCGAGCGGAGCACGCCTTTGGTCTGCCCGAACCTTCCGGTGTTGGTCGCATACCACACGTGGGCGTCGGCGTTCTTGGGCGCCAGTTCCACGGCGCGCTTGGCGATCTCGCGCCCGCGCTCGTAGGCCTCGAGCTTCTCCTCCCTGCTGGAGGCCCGGACGTCGCCCCAGATGAAGTAGATCCGGGAAAGGAGGATCATCGCCTCCACCTGGCGGTCGGTCTTGAGGAGCTTCTCCAGGAGGTCGCGCCCGCGGTCGAGGCCGCTCAGATCGCTGTGGTAGCTCGCGACCAGCTCTCTGGCCTCCTCGATGGGCGACTGGGCCGGCGCGAGCGCGGGAAGCCCGAGGAGCAGAAGCAGGAAGACGGCTCGGTGCATCGCCCCGATTCTGCCCGCCGGGCTCGATCCTGTCAACGGGCGTGCCGGGTCGCCTTGACTTGCCGGAAGCGAGACCCCATCATGAACGCGCGATCGATCCCAGCATGGCCCACGCCCTCGACGGCCTGACGGTTCTCGACCTGGCGACTTTCGTCGCCGCGCCGGTCTGCGCGACCCTCCTCGGCGAGTTCGGCGCCGAGGTGATCAAGGTGGAGCAGCCGGGCGTCGGCGACGACCTCCGGCGCCTGGGGCGGCGGGCGGGCGGGGTTTCGCTCTGGTGGCTCGCCGAGGCGCGGAACAAGAAGGCGATCACCTGTAACCTGCGCGTTGCCGAAGGGCAGGCGCTGATCAAGCGGCTCGTCGAGAAGGCCGACATCCTGACCGAGAACTTCAGACCCGGCACCCTCGAGCGCTGGAACCTGGGCTACGACGGTCTGCGCGCGGTCAACCCTCGCCTGATCATGGTGAGGATCTCCGCCTTCGGCCAGACAGGGCCCTACCGCGAGCGGCCGGGCTTCGGCAGGATCGCCGCGGCGGTGAGCGGGATCAGTTATCTGTCCGGCTATCCCGACCGCCCGCCCGTCACCCCGGGGACGCCGACGATCCCCGATTACCTGGCAGGCGTGATGGGAGCCTTCGGTGCGCTCGTCGCGCTCCAGCACCGCCAGCGGACGGGCGAGGGGCAGATGGTGGACATCGCATTGTACGAGCCGATCCTCAGGATGCTGGATGAGCTGGTCCCGGTCTACGGCGCCACCGGCCACGTGAGGGAGCGGATCGGCTCGGGGACCGAGTACGTCGTCCCGCACGACCACTACCAGGCCCGCGATGGGCGCTGGCTCGCCATCGCCTGCACCAACGACCGGATGTTCGAGCGGCTCCTCAAGGCCATGGGGCGCGAAGACCTGAAGGACCGCTACGCGACGATGGCCGATCGGCTCCGCCAGCGCGACGAGCTTGAGCGGCTGATCCGTGAGTGGGTCGGGAGCCAGGACGCGAGTGGCGCCCTCGGCAGGCTCGAGGCCGCCGAGGTGCCCTGCTCCCTCGTCTACAGCGTGAAGGATCTCTTCGAGGACCCCCACGTCAAGGCGCGCGAGAACATCGTGACGGTCCCGAGCCCGCTGGGTGGCCTGCTCCACATGGTCGGCGTGGTCCCCAAGCTCAGCCGGACACCGGGGAGCATTAGGAGCACGGGGCCCCTCAAGGTCGGCGAGCACAACGAGGAGATTTATCTGGGGAGGCTCGGCCTCACGCTTCATGAGCTCGAGAGCCTCAGGGCGCGAGGCATCGTCTAGCATGCCCGAGCCCTGGAGCCATCGTGTCGTCGAGGCCAACGGCCTGCGCTTCCACTGCGTCACCGCTGGCGAGGGCCCGCTCGTGGTCCTCCTCCACGGCTTCCCCGAGTTCTGGTACTCCTGGCGCTACCAGATCCCGGCGCTGGCGCGGGCCGGCTTCACCGTCCTGGCGCCTGACCTGAGGGGCTACAACGACTCGGACAAGCCCGAAGGGATCGAGGCCTACCGGATCGGCTCCATCGTCGAGGACATCGCGGGCCTGATCCGCGCCCTCGGTCACGAGCGGGCCGGAATCGTCGGCCACGACTGGGGTGGCGCCGCCGCCTACGCCTTCGCCATGCTCCATCCCGAGATGACTGTGCGCCTGGCCGTGCTCAACTGCCCCCACCCCGACGCCTTCACGCGCGCGCTTCGCGACGGGAACCAGGAGCAGCTCAAGAAGAGCTGGTACATGTTCTTCTTCCAGTTCCCCGGCGCGCCCGAGGAGCTCCTCTCGGCCAACAACTTCCGCTTCCTGAAGGAGTTCGCCTACGCCAACGCGCGAAAGGGAACATTCCCGCCCCCCGTCCTCAGGGAATACGTGGCCGCCATGGCAAAGCCCGGGGCGCTCACCGGGAGCATCAACTGGTACCGGGCGATGTTCAGGCGCGGGCTCCCCGCGCTCAGGGAATACCCCAAGATCTCGGCACCCACGCTGGTGATCTGGGGAAGCCGGGACCACTTCCTGGGCCAGGAGCTCACGCGCGGCATGCGGCGCAACTTCTCGGGGCCGTTCAGGATCGCCTACCTCCCCGGGGTCAGCCACTGGGTTCAGCAAGAGGCGCCGGACCGGGTCAACCGGCTGCTGATCGACTTCTTCAAGGCGCCTCAAAAGAAGTTGACGTGAACTTCCTGAAATTGTTGACGATCGTGTCGGTCTCGTTCTGGCTGGGCGCCATGGTCTTCTTCTCAGCCTTCGTCGCCCCGGCGGCCTTCTCCGTTCTCGACAGGGAGAGCGCGGGCCGGCTGGTGAGCATGGTCTTTCCCCGCTATTATGTCTTTGGGATCGCGCTCGGGATCGTGGCCCTGGCCGGCGTGCTTGGACGGTGGCTGTCGGGGGGAGTGCGGCCCTGGGGACCGCTCGTGCTGCTGGTCCTGATGCTCGGGATGAACGCCTTCACCTGGCTCGTGCTCCTTCCTCAGCTCCAGGCGCTGAGATCGGCCGCGCCCGGCGGGGCTCTCGGCTTCGCCCGTCTCCATCTCTTCTCAGTGGCCCTGAACCTGACGACGATGCTGGCGGGGCTCACCCTGGTGGTCGTCGAGGCGCTCGGAACCCGTCCCGGAGAGGTCTGACATGGCCGATGCACGATCGCTAATTGAGGCGATCAAACGCGAGCTGGCTTCGGTGGAGCAAGCGATTCGTAATCACCCCTACCTCGCCGACGTCGAGGCGGCACGGCTGCGGCGAGAGGACCTCCGCTGCTTCGCCGGGGAGCAGTACCACATCATCCGGAGCGATCTCAGGAGTGTCGCGCTCCTCGTGACCCGCTTCGGCACGGCGGCGAGCGGACCCTTCTTCCAGGCCGTCCTCGGGGGCGAGGCCGCGGCGCTCGAGGCCCTCAAGGCCTTCGCCACGGCGGTAGGGATGGACGAAACCCTGCTTCAGAACTACGAGGCCGACCCCGGGGCCCAGGCCTATCCGGCCTTCATGGCCTGGCTCGCCCTCTACGGCTCGGACGCCGAGGTGGCCGCGGGCTTTCTCGTGAACTTCTCGGCGTGGGGGGCCAACTGCGGGAGGATGAGCCGGGCCCTTCAGGCCAAGTACGGGCTCGGCCCCAAGGACACGGCGTTCTTCGATCTGTTCGCGAGCGCGCCGGCAGAGTTCGAGCGGAGCGCGCTGGCTGTGGTGGACGGCGGCCTCGCGCGCGGCGCCGACCCGCGCCTGATCAAGCGCGCCGCGCGGGTCCTCCAGGGATACGAGAAGCTCTACTGGGACACGCTCCACGCGATGTCCAGGAGGTAGCTATGGACAGGCTCTTCGAGCCCCTCGGCGTCGATCACGTGGTCCTCCGCGTCAGGAACCAGGACGCGTCCCAGCGCTTCTACTGCGAGCAGCTCGGCGCCACCCTCGATCACGTCAACCCGAAGCTCTCGCTGATCCACCTCCGTTTTGGCGAAGCCTACATCGACCTCCTTCCCCTCGATCCCGCGGTGCCGTCTCCGACCCCGGAGGCGGGGATGGACCACGTCTGCCTCTCGATCCGCTGCGACGATCTGGGGAAGGTGGTGGACGCCCTCCGTACCCGCGGCGTCAACGTGGAAGGCGAGATCGTCGAG
>JACQWB010000049.1 GCA_016209385.1 Candidatus Rokuibacteriota bacterium | reverse complement strand
CGTCTGAATCGCCTACCATCGGCTACGTGTGATGGACCACGTCCAGCAGATCGAGAAAATCAAGGCCGACCCTGGCTACCCGGCGAGCAGGTTAGCGTGGAGATCGGAGAAGCGTAGGGCGAAGCGCGAGCGGGGCACAATGCCGAAAAAACGATACAGGTAAGAAGGGGCGAGCGTTACGCCGGGGGGCTGAGCTTAGAAGAGCGCGGAGGCGACGCGGAGGGCGGCCGTTACCAACGGCTTCGGGTACACCCCCAGGGCCACCACGCCGAGGGCGCAGAGGAGGATAGAAAAGCTGAGAGGCGGGGCGACCGAAATCCGCCCCTGGCGCTCCGGCGCCTCGATGTACATCCGCTTGGCGATTACCAGGTAGTAGAAAAGCGCCACCACGGTCAGCACCGCACCCACGACCACGAGCCAGTAGAGCCCCACCTCGGCCGCCGCCCAGAAGACATAGAGCTTGGCCCAGAACCCCGCCACGAACGGGATTCCCCCGAGCGAGAGCAGGAAGAGCAGCATGGCCAGCGCCAGGAGCGGCGAGCGCTGGGCCAGGCCCTTCAACGCGTTCAGGTGCACCGACCCCTCAGCCTGGGCCACCGCCTCCACCACCAGGAACGCCCCCATGTTCCCGAACACGTAGGCCACTTGCGTCTGAGGGACGCGAGGGAGAGAAGCGTAGGAGGGCTCTCAGCATTCTCCGTGCGCACGTCGGGCTTCCATCGACGCGCCGACATTCCTCCGCGGGGAGGCGGCCACCCGGCGTCAGCTTTTCGCCTTGACAGGCCCCGCATCCCCCCCTATCTTGCCTGCGTGGCGGGCGGGACTCTGACGGAGGTCCCTCAGGGCTGCACCCGTTCCTTGTGCGAGAGCTGAGACGGCCTGTTATGCTTCCTAACGCTCCGACACCCCGAGGTATTGCGACCGACGGCAGGCGGGCTACGCTCGGGATGCGGCCACCGGCAGCCCGCCGGTGGCGGTCACCGGCTGCGTGGTCGGGGAGGACGCCGTCATCGGCGGGCCGGGTGAGGCCGTGACGGTCGGGGCGGCGGTCATGAGTGGGCCCCTGTCGACCGGGTCACCCCCGAGCGTGACTCGGCCGTGGGCGGTGCCATGCGCACGTCGCGCAGAGGAGGGAGCCATGTGGAAGGGAGCAATCGTGGGGGCTGTTGCGCTGCTGCTTGCCACCGGGACGACAGCGTGGGGTCAGACGGTGCCGGGAGCGACGCCCTCGGAACGCGCCGTCAATGGCGCCAAAGCCTACCTGAAGAAGATCGGGGTGGACCGGCTCGAGCAGACCATGATGCTGGTGTCCCTGTTCGCCAAGGCCCAGCCCAAGTACCTCGAGGAGTGGGAGAAGCTGACCGGCATCAAGATCAAGACCATCGAGTACGGCTACACGGACATCCCCTCCAAGATCATGGCCGACGCCGTGGCCAAGACCGGCCAGTACGACATCTATAACCACCAGATGTACATGGTCCCCGACGCCGCCGAGGCGGGCGTCATCGCCCCGCTCGACGACTACGCCGCGCGGGGCAAGCCCTCCTTCGATGACATCCCCAAAACGCTCCGCAACGAGCAGTACTACCGGGGCAAGCTCTACGCCACGTTCAACGACGGCGATCAGACCGTGCTCGCCCTCCGCAAGGACCTCCTCGAGCTGCCCCAGGCCCGCGCCGCCTTCAAGGCCAAGTTCGGCCGGGAGCCCGGCTGCCCCGACACCTGGAAGCAGTGGGAGGAGCTGGCCTCCTTCTACAACGGCAAGAAGGGCCAGAACTTCTACGGGATCACACTGGAGAAGGACCTCTACGGCGCCCAGGAGTATCGGGCCCGCGACTTCGCCTACCGCTGGTGGCAGGGGCACTACGCCTCCAAGGGCAAGCTGCTCTTCAACCGGAACATGAAGCCGCTCATCGACGGCCCGGAAGGCGTCGAGGCCACCAAGGAGATGATCGGTCTCACCCAGTACATGCCGAAAGACATCTTCGGCTGGGGCACGCCCCAGAACTACCCCTTCTTCGCCCAGGGGAACTCGTTCTCGATCTCGACCTTCCCCTCCATCGTCGGATATGCCGAGAAGGCGCCCGGCACCGTCGTGACCGGCAAGGTCCTGAGCTGCGTCGTCCCCGGCAGCATCGTCAAGGGCAAGCTGGTCCGCCGCTCCGTGCAGCCCGCCGGCACCCAGTACATGGTGAGCCGCTACAGCAAGCACCCGGAGGCGGCCTACTGGTTCCTCCAGTGGTTCTCAAGCCCCGAGGTGGGGGATCGGGCCGTCGCCGATCCGGCCGGGTTCTGGGACCCCTACCGGCCCGCCCAGGCCAAGAACCCCGCCATCATCGCCAAGTTCGGCGAGCAGTTCATGAAGGTCACGATGGAGAACGCCAAGATCGCGGTCCCCATGATCCCGCTCCAGGGTAACCGCGAGTACTTCGACGCGCTCGACGTGAGCCTCCAGGAGGCCTTCTTCGCCCGGATCACCGCCGAGGAGGCGATGAAGCGGACGGCCCGCGCCTGGGAGAAGATCACCGACGACATCGGGCGGAAGAAGCAGGCGGAGGCCTGGAAGACGGTGGTGGAGAGCGGGTCGTACTTCGACGCCGAAGGCTACTGATCGCCCCCTGGATGACAAGACTCCCGGACACCGCCGCCGCGCCACCTGGCGTGGCGGCGGCCTCGACTCGCTCCCGACGGCTCACCGTCGGGGCGTGGCTGGAGCAGGAGAGGGTCTTCCGCTGGATCCCCCTCATTCCCGTCCAGCTTCTGCTCCTCGCGCTCCTCGCCGTACCCTTCGCGCTGACGATCTACATCAGCCTGCTCCGCTGGCGGCTCACCCTGGGCTTCTGGACGGCCGCGCCCTTCGGGGGTCTGTCCAACTTCGTGGACGCGCTCACCGACGAGGTGTTCCTCTTCTCGATCGTCCGCACCTTCACCTTCGCCGCTAGCGCCGTCACCGCCGAGCTGCTTCTCGGCTTCGGCCTCGCCCTCCTCACCTACAAGAGCTTCCGCGGCCGCCGCTTCTACCTCACCGTCTTCCTCATCCCCATGATGATCATCCCCGTTGTCGTCGGGTACGACTTCTCGATGCTCCTGATCGACACGGGCCCGCTCAACCACGCGCTCAGCCGGCTCACGGGCCAAGAGGTCCGCATCCGCTGGATGTCCGAGTACCGGGCGGCCCAGGTGGCGGTGGTCCTGGCCGACATCTGGCAGTGGACGCCGCTCACCTTCCTGATCTTCGTCTCCGGCCTCTCGGCGCTGCCGCCGGAGCCGATCCGGGCCGCCCAGGTGATGGGGGCGAGCCGGTGGCAGGTGTTCCGGTACGTACAGCTCCCGCTGCTCAAACCCGTCATCATGATCGCGCTGGTCGTCCGCTCCATGGAGGCGCTCAAGATCTTCGACATCCCGATGCTCCTGACCCAGGGCGGGCCGGGCAACGCCACCGAGACGCTCTCGATCTTCCTCTGGCGGAACGCCTGGGTCTTCAACAAGGTCTCCTACGCGGCGGCCGCGTCCGTGCTCCTCCTGGTCCTCTTCAGCGTCGTGATCTTCGCCTCCATCCGCCTCCTCCAGCGGGAGCGGGCGGCCCTGGAGGCCGAGCGGGTGCCGGCCCGATGAGCCGCCGTCGCCGCAGGCGCCTGGCGGCCGCGCTCCGGCACGCCGCCCTTCTGGCCTGGACGCTCGTGGTGCTCTTCCCCGTCTTCTGGATGGTGCTGACGTCCTTCAAGGACTCCGGGGACTGGGTGAGCTGGCCCACGCGCTGGTGGCCCTGGGTCGACTTCCAGCCGACCCTGTTCAACTACCGCCAGATCTTCCACTTTGGGACGACCGGCGAGCTGCGGCGCGAGTACGCGGAGCAGGCCTACAACATCTGGAAGGGCATCGCCGACAGCGCCCTCATCGTCACCATCGCGTCGGTGGCCTCGCTGCTGCTGGGGTCGGCGCTCGCCTACGCGATCTCGCGCTTCCGGGTCGGGGGCAGGAACTACGCCTACACGATCCTCACCGTGCGCATGCTCCCGCCGATCGTGGTGGCGGTGCCGATGCTGATCTACTACACGAGCATTCCCGTCTTCTTCGCGAACCTCCTCAACGTCCGGCTGGAGTTCTTCGACACCTACTACGGCATCATCCTGCTCTACCTCACCACCACCCTCCCCTACGTCATCTGGATGATGCTGGCCTTCATCGACGAGGTGCCGCGCGAGCTCGAGCACGCCGCCCGGGTGATGGGCGCCGGGCGGTTCACAATCGTCCGCAAGGTCGTCTTCCCGCTGGTCGCCTCCGGCATGGTGGTGACGCTCATGTTCGTCTTCATCCTGAACTGGAGCGAGTTCCTCCTCGCCCTCACCCTGTCCCAGCCCAAGGTCCTCACGCTGCCCGTCCTCCTCAACAAGTTCCAGTCGGCGGTCGAGGGGCGCCTCTACGGGCCCCAGGCCGCCATCGGCACCGTCGTGACGATCCCGGTCGTGATCCTGGGGTTCGTCATCCAGAAGCACCTGGTGAAGGGCTTCAGCTTCGGGATGATCCGGCGCTAGGGAACCCGGAGGGGGGCTACGCCCCCCTTCCGGACCTCCCCCCGAGGAACCTGCGCGGGCAAAGCCCGCGCTCGGAGTGGAACCAGCAAGGGCCGGCGAACTGTCAGGAGCGCGAGAGCATTCAACCCTGTTACTCCGACAGGCTCGTAGCATAATCGGAGGGGGCCTCGACGGCCCCCTCCGAGGCCTCCCCCAGATGGTGGTTCGAGCGTGGCGGGTTCGGCCATGCCGCGAGGCAGGCCACCCGCCGCGCGAGGCCCGAGTCAATTGCGCGGGCCAAGCCCGCGCTCGGAGTGGTCCATCGTGAGCTGGGCAGTGTGGCTCGGGCAAGCCGCGCGGCTGACCGGGACGGCCTCCTAAGGGGGATGCCGTGGCCGGCGTGCGGCTCGAGAACCTCAGCAAGACCTTCGGCCGGACCCAGGCGGTGCGCGGAGTGAACCTGGACGTCGCCGACGGCGAGTTCGTGGTCTTCGTCGGTCCCTCCGGGTGCGGCAAGACGACCACGCTCAACCTGATCGCCGGGCTGGAGACGCCGACCACGGGCGACGTCTGGATCGGCCCCGACCGCGTCACCGACTGGGAGCCCCGCGATCGCAACCTCGGCATGGTCTTCCAGAGCCTCGCGCTCTTCCCGCACATGGCCGTCTTCGACAACATCGCCTTCCCCCTCCGGATCAAGAACGTGCCGGCCGCGGACATCCGCGCGCGGGTGGAGGCCGTGGCCCAGACCCTCCACGTCGCGCACCTCCTCGGCCAGCGCCCGGCCACGCTCTCGGGCGGCGAGGCCCAGCGGGTGGCGCTGGCCCGCACCATCATCGTGCGGCCGGCCGTCTTCCTCATGGACGAGCCTCTCTCCAGCCTCGACGCCAAGCTCCGGGTGGAGATGCGCACCGAGCTGAAGCGCCTGCACGAAGCCCTCAAGGCCACCTTCATCCACGTCACCCACGACCAGGCCGAGGCGATGACGATGGCCGCCCGCATCGTCGTCATGCACCAGGGGCTCGTCCAGCAGGTGGGGCCGCCGCTCGCCATCTACAACGAGCCGGCCAACCGCTTCGTGGCGGGGTTCTTCGGCGTCCCCGCCATGAACTTCGTGGACGGCGAGCTCCGCGAGGACGGGGGGCGCCTCCGCTTCGAGGCGCCGGCCCTGAGCGTGCCGCTGGCGGGGCGCGCGGCCCCGGCCGGCCGGGGGGCGGCGCTCGGCGTCAGGCCCGAGCACGTGCGCCTGGCGGACGGCGAGGGCGCCACGCCGGGCCCGAGCTGGCCGGCCACCGTGAGCCTCACCGAGCCAATGGGCGACGAGACCCTGGTCTTCCTCGACTACGGGGGCCCGGTGTCTCTCGTGGCCAAGGTCGACGCCGAGGAGAAGGTCGCCGCCGGCGACCGCCGCCGCTTCGGCTTCAACCTCGACCGGCTCCGGTTCTTCGACGCCGCGACGGGCGAGAGGATCCTCCGATGAGATTCCAGGACCAGGTGGTCATCGTGACCGGAGCCGCCAAGGGGATCGGTGCCGCCATTGCGCGCGCCTTCGCGCGCGAGGGGGCGCGGCTCGCGCTCCTCGACATCGACGCATCCGGCGCCGAGGGGGTGGCGGGCGCGCTGGCCGGGCGCCAGGTGCTCGTCTGCAAGGCCGACGTCACCGTCGCCGCCGACGTCCGGCAGGCGGTGGACGCGGTGGTCGCCCGCTGGGGGCGGATTGACGTGCTCGTCAACAACGCGGGCGGCTTCGCCGTCATCCGGCGCACCGAGGACATCCCCGACGAGGAGTGGGACGCGATCCTGCGCTTCAACCTCACCAGCGTGTTCCTGTGCTCGAAGGCGGTCGTGCCGGTGATGAAGCGTCAGCGCTCCGGCCGCATCGTGAACCTGTCCTCGACCGTGGGGCGGGCGGGAGCGGTGACCGTCACCTCCCACTACGCGGCGGCGAAGGCCGGCGTCCTCGGCTTCACCCGCCACCTCGCGCGCGAGCTCGGGCCCGACGGGATCACCGTCAACGCCGTGGCCCCCGGCACGGTCGGCACCGAGCGCTGGCACGCCCTGCGCACTGAGGAGGAGAAGCGGAAGATCGCGGAGAGCGTGCCCCTCCGCCGCGTCTCCGCCCCGGAGGAGATTGCCGAGGCCGTCCTCTTCCTCGCCTCCGATGCCGCGCGCTACATCACCGGAGCCACCCTCGACGTCAACGGTGGATTGGTGATGATGTGAGGGGTTTCCTGAGCTCGGCGGCCCGGCCGAAGAGCCGCGGGGCTGCTGGGCGGGGCGCTCAGGGGGCCAGCGCGAAGATTTTTACGGCGCTTCGGCGGTTTTCGGCGCGCCCGGCTGCGGTGCTGTTGTCGGCCACCGGGTGAGCTTCTCCGAACGCGATCGAATGGATGCGGTGGAGGTCGAGCCCGTGCTCCACCAGGAAGCGCCGGACGGCCTCCGCCCGGCGCCGGCCTAGCTCGAGGTTGTAGGGCGCCGGGCCCACGGCGTCGGTGTGTCCCTCGAGGTCCACGACCAGGCTGGACTTCTCCTTGAGCTGCTTCACCACCCCCAGCAGTTTGCTCCGGGCCCGTTCGTCCAGCTCCCACTTGTCAAACCCGAAGGTGACGACGGCGGTCGACACGAGGTGGCGCTGGGTCCGGACCTCGGCGGCCCGAGCAAGGGCTTGTTGGGCTGCCCGGCTTGCTTCCTCCGCCAGCGCGCGCGCCCCCGCCACCCGCTCCTTTTCCTGCTCGAGTTCGGCCTCCAGCCGCCCGAGGCGCTGCTCGAGGTCGGTTTCGCGGTCAACCTGCGGCGCGGGTCCCGAGGCCCTGGCCTGCCGCCGCGCTTCCTCCGCTTCCATGTCTTCCACGTACTGGTCGCAGGCAGCCCGGCCCAAGAGCGCCCCACGACCTTCGTGATAGGGCGCTTGATACACGACAGCCCGCCGGGCGTTGACATCCGCGTAACACTGGCGAGCCGTATGGCGCCAGGCGAGCGTCGGCTCGGGTCCCGGTACGGCCGTGGGTGCGACGCACCCGGAAGTCAGGGCGACCGTCAGAACCCAGAGCGCTCGGCTCAGTGATCGCCGCGTCTCTCTCACGTCCCTCACTCCCTTGCCGGCAAGGCCCCCGCCCGTCGCCAGAACCAGAGGTCCAGGCTCTCGTCGTGACAGAGCAGGCCTTCCACGCCCGTGTGGAGGCGAACCCTGAACCAGCGCGTCCGTGTCGCCGCCCGGATGTCCTCGCTGGCCCAGCCGTCGAGGACGATCAGCTCTTCCCAGCGGTCGTCAGCCCAGAAGCGCCGCGGGGTCTCGCCTCCCCGGCTACCAGCGTAGCACTCAACGCGAACCCGGTCACCCGGCTGAAGCATCGACTGTGGTTTTACCCCCAGCTTACCCTGGTCTCAGCGGCGCGGCTGCCGCCCCAAACGGGTAAGAACGCGTTCAAGGAAGCCGTGCTCACGAGGTAAAGCAGCCCGATTCCAAAGGCGGTCGAGGCGCAAATGGAGTCGATCCAATCGTCCAACCCCGGATGGGGGAATACCCATGTTCGCAACAAGAGCACCCACGGAAGCGGGAACACGAACAGTGCCAGCAAGATCAGGATGGGGTCCAGTTTCCTTTCTCCTCTATTCGAAGCGTTCTGGATGGTTGAAACAAGCCGGATCTTTGCGCCTTGTGAGGGTCTTCACGAGTTTAGGAAGCCGAGGAGAGGTGCATCCGCTTCCGCGTGGAGTTAGAATCGGATCAGCCCGGACGGGGTGACTGAACCTGGGTCGCGGGTTCGGGCCGTGAGCCGGCGGTGGTGACCGGAGAGGGAGGGGCGGACCATGAAGGTGGCAGCGATCCTGAAGGCCAAGGGCGCCAGCGTCTCGACGACACCGCCCGACACGACTCTGTCAACCATTGCGTGGGAACTGAAGTCGAAAGGCATAGGGGCCCTGGTCGTCAGCGAAGACGGGACCACGATCCTGGGCCTGATCGCGGAGCGTGATATCGTCCACGCCCTCGCCGAACATGGAGCGAAGCTGTCGGGGCTCCGTGTCTCCCAGGTGATGAGCCGATCCGTCATCACCTGCACGCCGGAGGACAGCGTCACGACGGTCATGGCCCTGATGACGCGCTATCGGGTCCGCCACATTCCCGTGGTCGAAGACGGGAAGCTCCGCGGGATCGTCAGCATCGGCGATGTGGTCAAGCACCGCCTGGACGAGCTCGCGATGGAGGCGAACATCATCCGGGAAGCCTACATCGCCCGCCGCTAGGGAACCCGGAGGGGGGCTCCGCCCCCCTTCCGGACCTCCCCCATTGCTGTTCGAGCGTGGCGGGTTCGGCCATTATTCGGAGGGGGGCTTCGCCCCCCTTCCGATACCTCCCTCCAAGCTTGCGCGGGCAAAGCCCGCGCTCGATGCCGTGAGGCAGGCCACCCGCCGCGCGAGGCCCGAGTTCATTGCGCGGGCAAAGCCCGCGCTCGATGCCGCGAGGGAGCGGGCTCCGGCCGCAGGCGGGTCGCGCCGCGCGAGGCCCGAGTTGATTGCGCGGCCGGGGTACCCGCGAAGTGGGTGCGCGCTCGGAGTGGAAGATCATGAACTCGACGGTGTGGCTCAGCCAGGCCGCGCGGTTTACCGGGACGGCCTGCTAGACGGGAAGGCTCGCGCCACATGAGCGAAGCAGCAACTGCGCTCGCGCAACTGTGGAGCTGGGCCGACTGCGATCCCGCCGCGCTCGAATGCACCCGGCTGACGGGCGGCGATCCGGTCCTGCCGACCAACTTCAAGATCGGGACGGCCGCGACGGCGACCATCGCGGCGGCGGGGCTGGCGGCCGCGGAGCTCTGGCGCCTCCGCACCGGCCGACGGCAGCGGGTCGCGGTGGACGCCCGCGCCGCGGCGGTGGCGTTCCGCAGCGAGCGCTATCTCCGGGTTGACGGGCGCACGCCTCCGGACGCGTGGGGCCCCATCTCCGGCTTCTACCGCGTCGGCGACGGGCGTTGGATCCAGCTCCACTGCAACTTCCCCCACCACCGCGACGGTGTGGTCCGCCTCCTCGGGTGCGATGGGACGCGCGAGGCGGTGGCGGCCGCGGTTCCGGGGTGGAAGGCGGGAGAGCTCGAGGACGCGCTGGCGGCCGCCGGACTGTGCGCCGGGATGGTGCGCGCTGCCGAGGAATGGCGAGAGCACCCGCAGGCCCAGGCGGTGGACCAGTTGCCAGTTTTCGAAATCATCAAGTTAGGTGATGCTCCGCCCGAGCCCTGCGGGGACGGCGGCCGGCCGCTGTCCGGGGTGCGAGTCCTCGATCTGACGCGGGTCATCGCCGGGCCCGTGTGCGGGCGCACGCTGGCCGAGCACGGCGCGGAGGTGCTCCTCATCACCGCGGAGCACCTGCCGCATATCGACATGCACGTCATGGACAACGGGCGCGGGAAGCTGTCCGCTTACCTGGACCTGCGCCGGGCGGGCGGGGCCGACCGGCTGCGGGCCCTGGTCCGCCGGGCCGACGTCTTCGCCCAGTCGTACCGTCCGGGCGCGCTGGCAGCTCACGGCTTCTTACCCGAGGAGGTGGCGCGGCTGCGGCCCGGCATCGTCTACGTCACAGTCAGCGCCTACAGCCACGCCGGACCGTGGCGGGAGCGGCGAGGGTTCGACAGCCTGGTCCAGTCCGTGAGCGGCATCGCCCACGAGGGTGGCGTGGCGACCGGGACCGCTGCGCCGAAGCACCTCCCGGCGCAGGCGCTCGACCACGCGACCGGCTACCTCGCGGCCTTCGGCGCGATGGTGGCGCTGGCGCGGCGGGCGCGGGAAGGCGGCAGCTACCTCGTGCGGGTCTCGCTCGCTCAGACGGGACGGTGGATCGATCGGCTGGGCCGGGTGACTGGCCACGGCACTCCCGAGCTCACGCTCGGGGACATCGAGGATCTTCTCCAGGTGGCGGAGTCTCCCTTCGGCCAGCTCCAATGCGTCGCCCCGGCGGCCCAGCTCTCAGAGACGCCGGGCTACTGGGGGCGTCCCTCAGTGCCGCTCGGGACCCACTCGCCGACATGGCCGACTTGAGCCCGAAGACCGCCAGGGGGCCCTCTGCGGGGGAATCAAGGTAATCAATGACTACCCGGAGTCGGGTTGGAGTGAGAAGCGGAATCGGCGCGCGAGGATGCGGTTTGCTCGCGGGCGGGCTGTTGCTGCTGCAGGCTGGCGGCGCTCTGTCGTTGTCGGGCACGCTCGAGCAGATCAGAGCCGCAGCCACGGCAGGGACCGCCACGCCGATGTCGCGGCTCCTGGACCAGGTGCGAGCCTCGGCAATGAGGCCTAGGGTCGTGCTGCCGCAGCCGGAGCGTGAGCTGCCTCGCTCCGGAAGCCTCTGGGTGCCTGAGCGGTTCGTGTCGATCCCGGGTGAATCCGGAGTCGTGCGCGTCCCTGCCCACTGGGAGCACCGGATATCCGACCGCGAGGTTTCCGTCCCGCCGCTCGTGATTCTCTCCCCCGAGGGCTCAGTCCGAATAATCCCCGGTGGTGTGCGCCGGGCCACAGATCCTCGGTAAGGGCCGGTCGCCCGCGTCGACCGAGTTATCCGGGGCTGAGACGCCGTGGCTCAGCGGCTGATCGCTGGAGGGTCGTCTATGTGATTGCTCGCGGGCGCACGGAAAGTGCTATCGGTGGTCGCCGCCCGCCTGAACTTCACAGAACGCCAGAGCGGCCCGCCAGACCGCGCCGTACCGTTCGCATTCCAACTGTGCGGTCATTTCCAGAGAGGTGCCAGGCACGGAGGCGCAGCCGGAAAGCAGAGCGGCGACTAATGCGAGCGCTGTGACGATGCCTTTCATGTCGCTAGCCTCCCTAGGCTCATTTTCGCTGGCGTGGTCGCGCTCACTCCCTGATGAGCTTCTGGCGGCGCTGAAGGTAGGCGTTGCGGAGGGCGCTGTAGAACTCGACCGTGGTCTCCTCGAACCCCTGGTAGAGGTCGAGGTTGAGCGCGCGATCGTTGATGGTGTCGCCGATCCTCATCCCCGCGCGGTCCCAGACGAAGGGTAGGACGTAGACAAGAGGATCCATCGCCCCATCGACGGCGTAGCCGAGGCCGTCGCGCACGGTCAGCGGGGGCAGGAAGGGCAGCACGAGATAAGGCCCGGGCCCCATCCCCCACACTCCCAGGGTCTGGCCGGCGTCCTCGTTGCTCGCCGCGATGTCGAATTCCGTTTTGGCGACGTCGAAGAGCCCGCCGACGCCAAGGGTGCTGTTGATGAGGAACCGCGACAGTTCGCGGCCCGCGCCGGCAAACTTGCCCTGGAGCAGGCTGTTCACGAAGCGCGGGACCGTGCGGATGTTGTCGAAGCCGTTGGAGATCAGCTGTTGCACGGGCTCGGGGAGGACGTAGTTGTAGCCCTTGGCAGCCGGCTTGAGGACCCAGCGGTCCAGCCAGCGGTTGAACTCGAACATTTTCTCGTTGAACGACTCCCAGGGGTCGTACTCCTCGATCTCGACGTCGGCGGGTGGGCTCTTCGCCGTCGTCTGGGCGAGCAGGCTCATTTCGGCGATGGCCGCCGGGATCCAGGGGGTTTCCTCGCCGCTTGCGTCGGCCGCCGTGGCCGGCCGCTGGCCAGCGTCCTCATCCTGACCGTCAGCCGCGATCGCGCCGGGGGACGCGAGGTCGCGGAGCTCCGCGGTGGGGTCGGGGGCGGCTGAAAGGCTGGCGCATCCGCCGAGCGCGAGGACCAGGACGGCGAGTCGCACCGCGTCTGTCAATCCGCTTGAGTCAGGCCGCACGGCTTCCTCCTGGACTGCGGCGTACCCACCCCGGGCAACGGCTGGCGGCGAACGCACTAGAGACTAACTTAACACGGCGTCGTGGACAACCGGAAACTGGAGTGCCGCCGGTGCTCGTGCGCGGTCCTCGCCCCGACGCGAGACCGGGGCGCGAGGGTGCACCCCCCGGGCGGCCTGGGAGCCTGTCGGAGTAATGCCTTCGAGCGCGGGCTTCGCCCGCGCAAGTTCCTCGGGGGGAGGTCCGGAAGGGGGGCGTAGCCCCCCTCCGGGTTCCCTAGGCGAGGAACTCGTTCGGCTGCTCGAAGATGCCGAGGACGATGCAGCCGTCGGGACTCCACGCGGTGTGGATCGAGCCCGGCCGGCGCCAGACGAAATTCCCCGCGGTGCAGGCGCCGTCGTCGTCAACGAGCGTGCCCTCCAGGACGAAGCTCTGCTCGACGCCGACATGACGGTGGTTGGGGAGCCGGGCGCCGGGAGCCATGCGGACGAGGGCCGTCTGCCGGCCCGAGGCGTCCGCATAGAGCACCTTGGTCTCGACGCCGGGGTACTTGGTGGGCTGCCACTCGATCCTGGACACGTCGAGGTAGACGGACCGCTCGGTCTCCTTGAGGATCATCGGCCGGCTCCTTGTGTGAATCGGAGGGGGCCTCGGCAGCCCCCTCCGAATCCTCCCCCATGATGATGGTTCGAGCGTGGCGGGTTCGGCCATGCCGCGAGGCAGGCCACCCGCCGCGCGAGGCCCGAGTCAATTGCGCGGGCAAAGCCCGCGCTCGGACTCGGAGGCGTCATCCGAGCACCTCGCGGTAGATCTCCTCCGTGTAGCCGCGCACCAGCAGGTCCCCGAGCACCAGGACGGGCACGCGGAGGAAGCCGTCGTCGTGGACCAGGTACTCCAGGATCTGGTTGTCGGTAATGGAGTTCTGCTGCGTGTCGAACCTCAGGGTCTGCTGACCCGCCTTGACGACGAGCCGTCGGGCGCCCCGGGCCAGCGCCAGGGTGGCCGCCCGGTCCACCGGGGCCTGCTCGACCAGGTGGCTCTCGTAGGCGATCCCCTTTTGCGAGAGAAACTCCCTCGCGCTGGCGCAGGTGGGTCAACTGTCCTTGTTGTAGAGGATGGCTCGGTCCATACTTCGGCTTCCACCCTTGCCCGGGATTGTACTACAGGGCCGCCTCAGGGATGGGCGGGCGGCTGTTCCGGCTGCCGCTGGCCGCCTTGATGCTCCGGCTGAACGGGTCGGACCAGGTGGCGCCAGGTGAAGAACTCGCGGATCGGCGCCTGCCCGGCCTCGGGAGGGATCACGAGAGGAGTCTGGAGGCGCGCGGTCGCGAAGCCCAGGCTGGCGCGATAGGCGAAGCTGTAGAAGAGCACCGGGCGCTTCAGCAGATGCTCACCGTTCACCAGGATGTCCAGGGTGACGTGGAGCAGCGCCCCGAAGAGGTAGCCGAGGAGCGCGGGGCGTGGCCAGGCCACGCTGAGCAGCGCGAGCGTCACCAGCAGCTCGAGAGAATGGAGCGCGAGGACGATGCGCTGGTAGCGATGCCTGAAGTAGTATCGGAGGAACTCGGTCGGTCCGGGGCGGCGCCACTGTCTTTCGAAGGCCAGGTAGTCGAGGTAGTGATCCGCGTCGATCAGGAAACCGCCGGCAAAGCACCCGCCGGCCAGCTCTGCCGAGCCCGTGACCACGTAGCCCGCACCGCCCAGGGCCAGGGCCGTGGCAAGGTGGCCTCCGGGCTTCACGCGCGCACCGGCGTGGAGGCGACCATACGGGAAAGCTATGACGGGGCGCGGCCGGTGTCAAGCTTCTGCCTTCCCTTAAAAAGGCCCTTGACAACCGCCACCCGACTGACAAGAATGACAGAAAAATTTCATAACCGGTTGTTTGTGCAACTTTTAATACAAGCTTGCTGTCCCGTTTGGCTCCCGATGGGAGGGGAGAGTGTCCCCTGACAGACCGCGTCTCTCGCCGAAAAGTCTCCTGATCCAGCGCCTGAAGCAACAAGGGGGCCGCCTGTCCGGGAAGCCGGCTGCGCTCGCCAGTTTTCTGCTGGAGGAGTACCGGAAGGCCGCGTTCATGACGGCGGCCGAGGTGGCGAGCGAGCTCGAGATCAGCCCGTCCACGGTCATCCGCTTCGCCGCATCCCTGGGCTACGACGGGTACCCGGCCCTGCGCCGCCACCTCCACAAGATCGTTCAGGAAGACCTCACCGGCACCGATCTCTTCGCCGCGCACTTGAGGCGCCGGGGGCCGAATCTGCTCCACTCGCTCGTCCGGCGTGAGATTGAGAACCTCTCCCGCCTCCTCAAGGACACCTCGCTGGACGACCTGGACCGCCTGGCGGGGCTCATCGCCAAGGCCGAGCGGGTCTTCGTGGTGGGGCTCAGGGCCTCCTCGGCCCTGGCCCGGTACTTCGGCTACCATCTGAGCAAAATCCATAACCCGGTCGTGACCATCACGAACGGCAGCGACATGGCCTTTGATCCCCTCTCGGTGGTTGGTGCTGCCGACGTCCTGATCGCCATCGGGTTCCCCCGCTACCCGCGGGAGACGCTGGAGATCGTGGACTTCGCCCGCCGCGAGGGAGTGTTGGTGGGCGCGATCACCGACAGCGTGCTCTCCCCCCTCGCGAAGCGGGCGGACGTGGTCGTCCCGGCGCGGGCCGAGGTGGTCTCCTTCGTCGATTCCTTCTGCGCTCCCCAGGTCCTGCTCACAGCCCTCCTGGTCCAGGTGAGCGTGAAGAACCAGGCCAAGACCGAGGGGCGCCTCAGGCGATTCGAAGAGATCGCCGATCGGCAGCGCCTCTTTTACTCGGGCGCCTAGCCCGGGAGAGGCAGGCTATGTGCGGTATCGTCGGTTTCCTGAACAAGCGCTCCGACGGGGAGGCGCCGATCGGCAAGATCCTCCTCTCGCTGCTCACCGCTCTGGGACGACGCGGCCCTGACTCTGCGGGCGCCGCCCTCTACGGTGACCCTCAGGGGTTCGCGGTCCGGGTCAAGCTCGGCGAGCGTGGCGACCTGGCGCCGCGCGCCGCCCAGGTGACGGAGTGCGCTCGGGCCTTTGCCCAGGTGGCAGCCGCGGAGATCCAGGGCCACTACCTCCGCCTGGTCGTGGACGCGCTCGGAGAAGTCCGGGCGTTCGAGGCCGCCCTGGAGACAGTTCATCCCGAGGTAGAGGTCGTGAGTGTAGGACGACGCCTGGAGATCATGAAAGAGCTGGGCCCGCCGGCCAACCTGGAGACCACCTTCCGACTCTCCGCCCTCCGCGGGAGCCACGGCATCGGTCACACGCGCCTCTCCACCGAGAGCCGTGTGGACCTCTCCCACTCGCAACCGTTCTGGGCTCACGGAGCCCTCGACCTCGCGATCGTCCACAACGGTCACATCACCAACTACCACAAGCTCCGCCGCCGGTACGCGCAGCGGGGGACCCGCTTCTACACGGAGAACGACTCAGAGGTGATCGGTGTCTATCTGGCCCAGCGCATGGGCCAAGGCCTCCCGCTGGACGAAGCGCTCCGGGCCTCGGTGAGCGACCTGGACGGCAGCTTTTCCTATCTCGCCGCCACCGCAGACGCCCTCGGCTACGCCAAGGACCGGTTCTGCCTCAAGCCTCTCATCGTCGCTGAGACCGATGACTTCGTTGCCCTGGCCAATGAGGAAATCGCGCTCAGCACGACCTTTGAGATGAAGCTCCAAACCCTGGAGCCTTCGAATCGGCAGGTCCGGGTCTGGTCCCTGCCCCCGCGCAGCCGACGTCAGGTGGCCTGAGTCCGACAGTGGCCACCGTGGACTGCGAGGGGAAAACCACCCGGGAGATCAACCGGGAGGTCCACCGGTTGATCGAGGCGGGAGCGCGCGAGATCACCCTGCTCAACCCCCGGGCCCGGCACAACTTGGCGGTCGCAATTCTCCGGCCAGTGAGGATCCGCATCGAGGGGAGCGTCGGGTACTACTGCGCCGGAATGATCGACGGCCCCACGGTAGAGATCCAGGGCTCGGCTGGCTGGGGGGTTGCCGAGTGCATGATGGACGGCACCGTGATCGTGGAGGGCAACGCGGGGAATGGCGCCGGGGCCTCCATCCGTGGGGGCACGGTGGTGATCAGGGGCGATGCGGCGGCGCGGGCCGGGATCTCGATGAAGGGCGGGTGCCTCATCATCCAGGGGAACGCCGGCTACATGACCGGCTTCATGGCCCAGAAGGGGACCATCATTATCCTCGGCGATGCTGACGAAGCCCTCGCCGATTCCATGTATGAAGCTGAAGTGTTCATCGCCGGCCAGATCGCGGAGTTGGGGAACGACGCCGTGATCCACGAGCCCAGCCCTGCCGAGCTGGCCGCCCTCAGGGCCACGCTGGACCGCTTCGCTCTCGCGGTCCCGAGACCGCTCAAGAAGGTCGTGGCGGGGCGCAAGCTCTGGAACTTTGACAAGAAGGATTTTGAACTATGGAAGCAAGCTCTGTAAGAGACAGGCGGGTTCTTCGCCCCAGCGGGATCTTCTCGCCGGACGTCATCGAAGACATCCAGGTCAAGGCCGAGCTCGGGCGGTACCGGATCCGGGGGTTTGGGACCTTGCGGGACCGCCCGCTCCCGTCCTTGGACGATCTCACCTTCCTGCCCTGCACGCTCACCCGCGTCCCGCTCGAAGGGTACCGGGAGAAGTGCAGCACCAAGACCGTGTTGGGCACCCGCTTCGCCGAGCGACCCATCGAGCTCGAAATTCCGGTCATGATCACCGGGATGAGCTACGGCGCGCTCTCCTACAACGCCAAGGTGGCTCTGGCCCAAGGCGCCTCGAAGGTGGGGACATCAACGACGACCGGAGACGGCGGCATGCTCCCGGCAGAGCGCGAGCACTCGAAGATCCTCATCTATGAGGTTCTCCCGAGCCGCTACGGGATAGATGTCCACCACCTGAAGGTGGCTGACGGGATCGAGCTCACCGTGGGCCAGGGAGCCAAGCCGGGAACGGGAGGTGTGCTCCTCGGCTCGAAGGTCTCGGCCGAGATCGCGCGGATGCGAGACCTGCCGGAGGGCGTGGATCAGCGAAGCCCGGCGCGCCACCCCGACTGGCTTGGCCCCGACGATATGATCATCAAGATCGAAGAGCTCCGGGAGGCCACCGACTGGCAGGTCCCCGTCTTTGTCAAGATGGGGGCCACGCGGGTCTACGACGACGTGAAGCTCGCCGCGAAGGCTGGGGCCGACGTGATCGTGGTGGACGGGATGGAGGGTGGCACCGGTGCCTCCCCCGAACTCCTCCAGAACCACACGGGGATTCCCACGCTGGCAGCGGTCTGTGAGGCCCGGCGGGCGCTGGAGGATATGGCGCTCTACGGCGAGGTGCAGCTCATCATCGCCGGGGGGATCCGGAGCGGAGCTGACGCTGCCAAGGCCCTGGCCCTTGGAGCCGACGCGGTCTACATCGGCACGGCAGCGCTGATCGCTCTCAACTGCAATAAATCGCTTTATGTCGAAGACTATCACCGGCTCGGGACCGAGCCCTACGCCTGCCACCACTGCCATACCGGTCGCTGCCCGGTCGGGATCACTACCCAGGATCCGGAGCTGATGAAGCGTCTGCCGATCCCTGAGGCGGCCGAGCGCGTCGCCAATTTCCTGCACGCGATGACGCTCGAGATTCAGATGCTGGCCCGGGCCTGCGGGAAGGCGGATGTCCACGACCTTGAGCCCGAAGACCTGCGCGCGTTGACTGTCGAGGCTTCCGCCATCACCGGGATCCCCCTGGTCGGGACCAACTGGGTGCCCGGGGGCGAAGGGCAGCACGCATCGGGGTAGGTGCGTGTCCGTTCTGCTTCCTTGCCCCAACTGCGGCCCCCGGGATGTCTACGAGTTCCGCTTTGGAGGCGAGTATCAGAAGCGGCCAGGCCCAGAGGCCCCTCCCGAGGCCTGGGTCGACTACCTCTACCTTCGGGCCAACGAGGCCGGAGCACAGAAGGAGTGGTGGTACCACCGCCTAGGCTGCCGCGCCTGGTTCTTGGCAGTCCGGGATACGCGCAGCAACACCGTGCTTCAGGTCTTCAGCCCCGTGGAGACTCCCTCGGAGGGGGGCTCCGCCCCCCTTCCGAACCTACCCCCGGAGGGTTGCGCCGGCGAAGCCGGCGCTCGACAGGCCGCGGAGTAGTTTCACGTGAGCGACGCGCGCCTGCCTGCGCATCCCTCGCAACGGGTTAATCGGGGGAAGCCCATTACCTTCACGTTCGAGGGGCGGCCGGTTGAGGCCTACGAAGGGGAGACCGTGGCCGCGGCCCTCTATGCCGCGGGGGTCAGGACCTTCAGCCGGAGCTTCAAGTACCATCGGCCGCGCGGGCTCCTCTGCGTGGCGGGCCGTTGCCCCAACTGCCTCATGGAGGTAGACGGAACGCCGAACGTCAGGACCTGCATCGAGCCCGCGCGTCAGGGGATGAGGGTCCTCGGTCAGCACGCCTGGCCCTCCATCGAGCGCGATCTCTTCGCGGGCTTCGACAAGCTGGACCGGATCCTCCCCGTGGGCTTCTACTACAAGACGTTCATCCATCCCACCTGGCGCTGGCCTACCTACGAGAACGTGCTGAGACACCTCGCCGGCCTCGGCCACCTGGATATCGCGCGAGAGCCCGAGGGCCGCGGGGAGCACGTTCATCTCCACACAGACCTCGCCATCGTCGGCGGCGGCCCTGCCGGGATCGCCGCGGCCCTCGAGGCCGCCCGGCTCGGTGTGGAGGTCCTCCTCATCGACGACGAGCCAACCCTGGGTGGTCATCTCCAGTGGCAGCTCCTCCCTTCTGAGGGCGAGCAGCCTGGGTATGCGCTCGCCCGGCACCTTGCTCACCTCGTCCGGGGCGAGCCCAAAATCCGCCATCTCGCCGGAGCTCTGGCCTTCGGGCTCTACGAGGGCCGGCTCCTCGGAGTGGCCCAGGGGGAGCGTCTGATCAAGGTCAGGGCCCAGCGGATCGTTGTCGCCACAGGAGGGTTCGAGACCCCGCTCGTCTTTCAGAACAACGACCGCCCCGGAGTCTTCCTTGGCGCAGGCCTTCAGCGCCTGACGGCGCTCTACCGGGTCCAGCCCGGACGGCGTGTCCTCGTGGTCGCCAACAGCGACCGGGGCCTGAGCCTCGCCCGGGAACTCCTCGCCGTGGGGCTCGAGGTTGCGGCAGTGGCTGATGCGCGCCCCGGCCCTCCGGACCGCCCCGATCTCAGGGACCTCAGTGAGGCCGGAGTCCCAGTGCTCTCCGGTCACACGATCTTGGAGTCCCGAGGCCGCAAGCGCGTGGAAGCCGCGGTCCTAGTCCGTTTGGCCGAAGGTGCCAGGCTCATCCCGGGCTCGGAGCGGATTGTTGAGTGTGACCTCATCGCTCTGAGCACTGGCTGGGAGCCGGACTCAGCCCTTCTTGCTCAGGGCGGCGCGCGGCTTCGCTATCGCGCAGATCTCGGCGCGTTCTTCCCGGAAGACCTCCCACCCTGGCTCTTCGCCGCAGGCGAGGTCACAGGAGCCCACGGCCTTGCCGCCATCCAGCGCGACGGCCGCCTCGCGGGGCTCACGGCGGCTCTCTCCCTCGGCGCCGGCGACCAGAGAGACCAGGCTCTTGCTGGCGCCCTGGAAAGGGAGGCCAGCCAGCCGCTGGCGGTCCGTTCCCTCGTGAGCGTCCCTCACCAGAGGCCCAAGCGCTTCGTCTGCCTCTGCGAGGACGTGACCGAAAAGGATCTGGCCGATGCGATCCAGGAGGGCTTCGACCACATCGAAACTCTCAAACGTTACACCACGGTGACCATGGGCCCCTGCCAGGGGAAGATGTGCCACCTCTCTTCCATCGGGATCTGCGCCACCCTCACCGGGCGGAGCCTCCCAGAGACCGGGACCACCACGGCCCGCCCACCGGTCAAGCCTGTCCCGCTGGGCGTTCTGGCCGGCCCGACCCACCAGCCTGTGAAGCTCACCCCCCTCCACCACCTTCACGCCGCGCTGGACGCCACGTGGATGGACATGGGCGCCTGGAAGCGCCCCCTTGTCTACTCCTCTGTGGAGGCCGAGTGCCGGGCTGTCCATGAGCGCGTGGGGCTGATCGACGTGAGCACGCTCGGGAAGCTCGACATCAAAGGCAAGGATGCCGCTCAGTTTCTCGACTGGATCCACCCCAACCGCTTCAGCGATCTCAAGGTGGGACGGGTCCGCTATCGGGTGATGCTTGATGACGCCGGGATCATCCTGGATGACGGGACAGTGGCTCGCCTTGGCGAGGACCACTTCTTCCTCACTACGGGGAGCGGGAGCCTCGAGATGGTGGAGGAGTGGCTCAACTGGTGGCTCGCCGGCAGCGATCGCTGCGTCCACGTGACTGACGTAACCGGCGGCCTCGCTGCCATCAACCTGGCCGGCCCCAAGTCCCGGGAGGTGCTCGCGCGACTCACCGACCTCGATCTCTCCCCCGAGGCGCTCCCATATCTGGCCGCGGTCCAGGGCAAGGTCGCGGGAATCCCGGTCCTCATCCTGAGAATTGGCTTCGTGGGAGAGCTGGGGTACGAGATGCATTTCCCCGCAGAGTATGGGGAGTACCTCTGGGAGGCGTTGATGGAGGCCGGTAGGGAGTTCGGCATCGCCCCCTTTGGCGTGGAAGCTCAGCGGGTGCTCAGGTTGGAGAAGCTCCACATTATCCCGGGCCACGACACCGACGCCCTCAGCAATCCCCTGGAGGTGGACATGGGCTGGGTCGTGAAGCTGGACAAGCCAGACTTCATCGGCCGGGCCGCGTTGGCACGCGTCAGGGCCGGAGGGCTGCGTCAGCGGCTGGTGGGTTTTGAAATGCTGACCTCGACGGTCCCCGGCGAAGGCGACGCGGTGGTGGCTGACGGCTTCCCTGTGGGGCGGGTCACGAGCGCCAAGTGGAGCCCTGTCCTCGGCCGCACCATCGGGATGGCCTGGGTGCCGCCCGAGATGGCTGTGGCCGGGGGCGAGCTTCGGATCAGATCTGAGGGCCGGATCCACGTCGGGCGGCTGGTGACAAAGCCGTTCTATGACCCGGACGGGAAGCGCCTCAGGAGCTAGCCCGTGGCGACGTCGCTTCTCCGTCCCTTCAAGGTCAGCGCCCTCTACCGCGCGCATCAGGGCCTCGGCGCGCGGTGGGTGGAGGACGGGGAGTGGCGCCTCGTGGAGGCGTTCGCCGACCCTGACGTAGAGGCCGAGAAGGTGAGGCAAGGCGTTGGGCTCCAGGATGTGAGCGCGATCGGGAAGCTGGATCTCAAGGGGCGCGAGGTCGAGCGGGTCTTGGACGGCTTCGGTTCTCACGCTCAACTCTCAGTTCTTCGTCTCAGGCCCGATCACTACCTCATCCTTACCCCGCCGGGACGCCAGGGATCTGTCGCTGAGGCTATGCTCCAGACGCTGAGCCAGGCGGTGGGCTGCGCTCACCTGACCGACGTGACCTCGGCTATATCAGCCTTCACTCTCGTGGGCCCAAGGGCAAGGGAGGTCCTCGCGAAGCTCACCTCACTGGATCTCCGTCCCCATATTTTCCCCAACGAGGCGTGCTCTCAGGGCGGGCTCGCCAGGGTTCATGCCATCATCGTTCGTGATGACTGGGGTCGGCTCCCGGCCTACCGCCTGCTCCTGGGACGTGAGCACACTCAGTATGGGTGGGAGGCCGTCCGAACCGCAGGCGCAGCCCTCGGGCTCATTCCCTTTGGCATGGCAGCCGAGCGCCTCCTGCGGCCTCGAAGGCAGGATTGACCGGATCCGTCGATTGCTTCTAAGGGAAAGATGTCAGCGACAATGAAAGCTTTGATGCTAAATGCCGTTAGGGAATTTCTGGGGCTTCTGCGGCACCGTTTTGATGTGGGCGTTTTAACCACGGAGGATAGTGTCCGCTACACGTTTTTCGCCGCATTACTACGGACCGATGTGCGCCCTGAGCAGGTTGTTTTGGAGTACCCGCACCCTTCGATCCGACGCGCGCGAATCGACACGGTTATTGTGGGTGCTGACCGGTCGCCTAAGATCGCGATTGAGTTTAAATACGACAGAGCAAATCCAGGAGGGACAAATCAGCCGATGCCTCAGAAGGCTGGTGCAACTTTTGCCGATTTCGTCCGGCTGCTCAAGTTGCCCTGGCAGATCGGCCGGTACCTGGTGTACCTAACCGATAAAGAGCTCGCAGGTTATCTAGCGAATCCTCGGAATGGCCTCTCGGAGGTCTTTGGCCTCAGGGAAGGAACACATCTGAAACTGCGAAGCGACTTCTTCAGGGACCGGTCTGCGACCTTTCTTGATTCCATGGGAGAATGGCCCGGGCCTGCTACTCTATACGGAATTGCGTCTGCGAACCTCGCACAGGACCATTATCTGAGGATCTACAAAATTCAACCGAGCAACGCAGCTTAGCTAAATACCAGGGAGAAACCACCATGATTCGACAATACTTAGAGAAGGCGCTAAGAAGCGCGCGTTACGACAAGTTGGAGGACGGCACCTTCTACGGAGAAGTTCCCCGCCTGCGAGGCGTGCTGGCCACCGGTGAGACGTTTGAGGCGTGCCGGAATCAGCTCGCCGAGGTAGTAGAGGAATGGGTGCTGGTGCGGGTAGCTAAGGGTCTGGCTGTTCCGCCACTCGGGAAAATTGCGGTGAAAGTGAAGAAAGCGGGCTGATGCCGCGCTGGGGGCCGATCAGTCGCCGGGAGCTGATCCGTGGGTTGCGAATTCTGGGCTTTGAGGGACCGTTTTCAGGAGGCCGACATCAGTTCATGGTGCGGGGTGATGTTGTCGTCACGATCCCAAACCCGACGGAAAGCGGGCTTTGTGGCTTCATAATTTGAGCACCGACCAGGGTATGAGGATTTATGTCGGCTGGCATCCTGGAAGAGGTGAGGGCTGCCGCAAGTAAGCGGATTCTCTTCACGCCGCATGCGATCCGGCAGATGTCCCTTCCAGAGCGAATGATCACGCCGGCCGAAGTTCGCGACGTGGTGGCAACAGGCGAACCGGTGGAAGAGTATCTTGAGGACCCGCGAGGTCCCAGCTGCCTTCTCCTCGGCTTTGGCGATGGCGGGCGACCCCTGCATGTGGCGTGCGCTCCGAAGATGGAATACCTCGCTGTCATTACGGCCTACATTCCCGATCCACAACGGTGGTCAGCCGACTTCAAGAGGAGGCTATAGGGATGGAATGCATCCATTGTAAAAGCCGGATGGAGAAAGCCACGGCGCCCTTCAGCATTAGCCGCAAGGGCTACCACGTCATCTGGGATGCTATCCCAGCTTGGGTCTGCATCCAGTGCGGCGAACCATATTTTGAAGCACGAGAGGTTGAACTTATCCAGAATGCATTGCGAATCCTAGACCGAGAGACTGCTGCACTGATATGAAGGCCGAATTTAACGAGGCGCGCTAAGCCATGTGGCAGCTCCTGAAGCGCGAGCGGATGTGGAGCGCCCGGCCGCTCAAGGACCGCTACGAGGTCGTCATCATCGGCGCCGGCGTCCACGGGCTCGCGACGGCGTACTACCTGGGAAGGCTGGGCGTGAGGGACGTGGCCGTGCTGGAAAAGAGCTACATCGGGAGCGGGGCCAGCGGCAGGAACACCGCGATCATCCGCTCCAACTACCGGACGCCCGAGGGCGTGGTCTTCTATGACGAGTCAGTCCGGCTCTACGAGGAGCTTTCGGCCGAGCTGGGGTACAACGTTCTCTTTTCCCAGCAGGGTCACCTCACCCTGGCCCATACCGACTCCGCGGTGAACGGCCTCCGGGTCAGGGCTGAGGTCAACCAGCTCATGGGAGTAGACAGCCGCCTGATCTGGCCTGCCGAGATCAAGCGGCTCGTCCCGGCCATCGACATCTCCCCGCGGCCCCGCTACCCGATTCTGGCCGCGCTCTACCACGCTCCCGGCGGGATCATCAGGCATGACGCCGTGGTCTGGGGCTATGCCCGGGGCGCGGACCGGATGGGGATCGCGATCCACCCCTTTACCGAGGCTATCGGGATCGGAACCTCAAACGGCCAGGTGACCTCGGTCCACACCACCCGGGGCGAGATCAGGGCCGGCACCGTCGTCAATGCTACCGCGGGCTTCTGTTCCACCGTCGCCAAGCTCGTGAGGCTCAAACTTCCTATCGTCACCTACCCGCTCCAGGCCTTCGTCACCGAGCCGCTCACCCCGTTCCTCGACAAGGTGATCGTCTCCGCCAATCTTCACGTGTACGTCAGCCAGACAGATCGGGGCGAACTCGTGATCGGCTCAGAGATCGATCCGTACAGCTCGTACAGTTACAAGTCCACCCTGCCGTTCCTGGAGGCTACGGCGGCCCACACCCTTGAGCTGTTCCCCTGCCTCAGGGAGGTGCGAGTCCTGCGCCAGTGGACAGGTGTCTGCGACATGACCCCGGACTACAGCCCGATCATGGGGGAAGTACCAGGGCTGAAGGGGTTCATTCTCGACGTGGGTTGGGGCACCTACGGCTTCAAGGCGGGCCCGGTTTCGGGCAAGCGAATCGCTGAGCTGATCGCCACAGGGAGGACTCCAGAGGTGCTGAAGCCCTTCTCCATCACACGCTTCTGGGAAGACCGGCTCGTGGGCGAGAAGGCGGCGGCGGCGGTTTCTCACTGAGGGGAACGGGAAGGGGTAGGTCGTCGGCCTGCTTTAATGACGTGGAGGGAATCCCCATGACTAAGGACGAGACGAAGGAACGGCTCAAGGAGGGGACGAAGGAACTGCTGAAGAAGGACAAGGTGGATTACCTCCTGGCCCAGTACGTGGATCTCCACGGCACGCCGCGCTGCAAGGGGGTCCCGGCGCGGGCCTTCGATGACTTTCTCGCGGGGAGCGCCGGATTTGCGGGGGCCGCGGTCTGGGGGATGGGCCAGGGCCCCCACTCCCACGACATGATCGCAGTTCCTGATCTCGCCAGTTACACCCTTGTCCCCTGGGAGGAGGGGGTCGCCCGCTTTGCCTGCGACATCCACGTGGACGGCAAGGAGTGGCCCTACTGTGCCCGGACAGTTCTGAGGCGGGCCGTGGAAGAACTCAGGCGCGCGGGCTACACGATGATGGTGGGCGTGGAAGCGGAGCACTTCCTCGTGCAGCGGAAGGAAGACGGCTCCGTTGTCCTCTTCGACCCCGACCGCATCGATACCATGGCCAAGCCCTGCTACGACTTCAAGAGCCTGGCCGCCAACATGGGCTACCTCAGGACCCTGGTCCGCTACATGGAGCAGCTCGGCTGGGAGCCCTATGCCTCCGACCACGAGGACGCCAACGCCCAGTTCGAGATCAACTGGCGCTACGCCGACGCGCTCACGACGGCTGACCGCTACACCTTCTTCAAGATGATGACAAGCCAGGTGGCCCGGCGCTTCGGCGCCATCGCCACCCATATGCCCAAGCCCTTCGCCCACCTCACGGGGAGCGGAAGCCACTTCCATTTCTCGCTCTGGGACCCTGAGGGCAAGCGGAACCTCTTCCTCGACGAGAAGGACCGGCGGGGGCTCGGGATGTCCCAGCTTGCCTACCACTTCCTGGGTGGTCTCATCGCCCATGCCCGGGCCCTCACCTGTGTGGTGGCGCCGACGGTCAATGACTACAAGCGCCTCTCCGTCGGGGAGTTCCTGACCGGTGCGGCGTCAGGCTTCACCTGGACCCCGGCCTGTATCAGCTATGGGGACAACAACCGCACCCAGATGTTCCGGACGCCTGAGCCTGGGCGCTTCGAGTGCCGGGTGGTGTCAGGAGCCGTGAACCCCTACTTCGGGATGGCAGCCTTCATCGCTGCCGGCCTCGATGGCATCCGGCGGAAGCTTGACCCGGGCGAGCCGAACCTCGGCAACCTCTACGAGCTGTCGCTGGAGGAGGTCAAGGCGCGCAAGCTCCAGTTCATCCCCCAGAGCCTTCCCGAAGCCCTCCAGGCACTGGACGAAGACGACGTGGTTCAATCGGCTTTAGGCGCCGAACTGACGCAGGAATTCTTAAGAGTCAAGCGCCAGGAGTGGGTCCGCTACCACAACACCGTGAGCAGGTGGGAGATCGATACCTACCTCACGCTCTTTTAGCCCTTCCCGCTGCCGAGGCGCGTGAGGCGCGATCAAGAGCCTGAGCCGGCTTTTCGCCCGCCTGGCGGTCAGCCCTCAGCGGCCCGCCTCAGGCCTGGGCCAGATCAAGACTCGCTCGACACCGCCACGAGCGCCGATCCCTCAGCCCCGCCACGGGAGCATGAGGTTCGTTCCCCTAGGGCTTTTGCCCTGGGGGCGCGTCGCTTTCCGCCGCGAGGGAAATGCTTTATAGTATGAGAGCTTCACCACTTGGAGAGGTGGCCGAGCTGGCCGAAGGCAGCCGCCTGCTAAGCGGTTACAGGGGCAAAAACCTCTGTCCCGGGTTCGAATCCCGGCCTCTCCGCCACGGCGCCCATAGCTCAGATGGATAGAGCGTCGGACTACGAATCCGAAGGTCAGAGGTTCGAATCCTCTTGGGCGCGCCACTGAATTCTGCGGCGTCAGGGCTGCCGGGTCGCGCGAGCTTTGCCGCGATGGGCTTTTAGGTGGGGACGCCTCGGGAAGCGCGCGACGCTGAAGATGCGCGGTGGATGCGCGAGGCGCTCGGCGAGGCCCGGCGGGCCCTGGCTGAGGGTGAGGTTCCGGTCGGCGCCGTGGTGGTGCGGGACGGCGAGCTGATCGGGCGCGGGCGCAACGCGCCGATCGGCCAGAAGGACCCGACGGCCCACGCCGAAGTGCTGGCGCTCCGCGAGGCTGCGCTGGCGGCGGGCAACTACCGGCTGCCGGGCGCGGTCCTCTATGCGACCGTCGAGCCCTGCGCCATGTGCTGCGGGGCGGCCCTCCACGCGCGCGTGTCGCGCGTGGTGTTCGGGGTTGGTGATCCCAAGGCCGGGGCTGCCGAGTCGCTCTATCGCCTGCTCGGAGATCCGCGCCTGAACCACCGCGCCGAGGTGGCGGGCGGGGTCCGGGCCGAGGAGTGCGGCGCGCTCCTCCGCGAGTTCTTTGACTCTCGGCGGTAACGACAGAAGCCGGAGGGGTGGCCGAGCCCGGTTGAAGGCGCTCGACTCGAAATCGAGTAGGGGCGCTAGAACGTCCCTCGGGGGTTCAAATCCCTCCCCCTCCGCCAGTGAGTCGGAGGGGGCCTCGGCGGGCCCCCTCCGAAATCCTCCCCCATGAAGGGTTGCGCGGGCAAAGCCCGCGCTCGAACGGGACGCGTGGAGAGGTGCAGGAGCGGCTTAACTGGCACGACTGGAAATCGTGTGTGCGCCCAAAAGGCGTACCGAGGGTTCAAATCCCTCCCTCTCCGCCATTCAGCTTCGGTGAGGGGCGCGCCCATGTCACGTCCCGCGGGCGAGGGTGCGTGCCACTTGCGAATCCTCCGGTGAGCACCTGATGGACGCGAGCTTTGATGCGGTCGTTCTGGGCCTGGGCGCGATGGGGAGCGCCGCGGCGTACCAGCTCGCCAGGCGGGGGGTCCGCGTACTGGGGATCGACCAGTTTTCGCCCCCCCACGTCTACGGCTCGACCCATGGCGATACGCGGATCACGCGGCAGGCGATCGGCGAGGGGGAGGAGTACACGCCGCTGTCGCTGCGGTCGTACGAGCTCTGGCGCGAGATCGAGCGGGAGACCGGCAAGGAGCTGCTGACCGTCACGGGCGGGCTGATCATCTCCAGCCCGACGAAGCTTTCGCATCACCACGTCTCGAATTTTTTCGAGCGGACCGTGGCCGTTGCGGCCAAGTACGGCATCCCGCACACGTTGCTCGACGCGCCCCAGATCAGGCGGCGCTTCCCCCAGTTCAGCGTCCGGGACGCCGAGGTCGGCTACTACGAGCCCGACGCGGGCTTTCTGCGGCCGGAGGAGTGCGTGCGCGCCCAGCTCGCGCTCGCCGAGAAGTCTGGCGCGCGGCTCGCCCTCGGCGAACGGGCCACGGGGTTCAGCGCAGACCGCGGGCGGGGGGTGACCGTACGGACCGACCGGGGCGAGTACGCCGCGGCGAGCCTCGTCCTGAGCGCCGGCCCCTGGCTGCCCCGGCTCCTCGGGCCGGAAGGCGAGCAGGTGTTTACCGTCAGTCGGCAGGTCATGTACTGGTTTGACGTGAACGGCACCGTCGCCCCGTTTTTGCCGGAGAGGTTTCCGGTGTTCATCTGGGAGGTGCCGGATCGCCCCCAGGTCATCTATGGCTTTCCCGCCGTGGACGGACCCGGGGGCGGGGTCAAGGTCGCCAGCGAGCAGTATGAGACCAGCACGACGCCGGACACGGTCAGCCGCGAGGTGACCGGCGCCGAAGTGCGGGCGATGTACGAGACGTACGTGGCGCCGTACCTCCGCGGGCTCGGCAACCGCTGCATCAAGGCCATGGCCTGTCTCTACACGGTCACGCCGGACTTCGGCTTTGTGATCGACGCGCACCCGAACTATCCACAGGTGATCATCGCCTCGCCGTGCTCCGGCCACGGCTTCAAGCACTCCGCGGCGCTCGGCGAAGTGCTCGCCCAGCTCGTGGTGGACGGCAAGAGTACAATTGACGTCAGCAGGTTCACGCTACGCAGGTTCGTCAACTGAGGGCGGACGGAGCGCCGGATCACGCGGTCGGCGGCTTGGCCGTGCTAGATGGGGAGGTAGCGGTGCCCTGTAACCCGCAATCCGCTACAGCGGGGTTGAATCCCCTCCCGAGGGCCTCCCGCGTTGAATCGAGCCTCACGGGGCGGCGTTGAAGGTTGGGCCCCACGCAACGGGAATCGTCGAACCCCGCCAGGCCCGGAAGGGAGCAACGGTAAGGCGACCCTCCCGGGTGCCGTGGGAGTACCTGACCGGAGCAGGTTCCGTGGGGAGATCGCAGGGCGGGAGCGTTCGACGGGGGGTGCACGGCCATATGCTCGGAGGGGGGCTTCGCCCCCCTCGGTTCTCCCCCCGGCGGGACAGGGAGAAAAACGGGTAGGCGTGAGGAGGGAGGGACGCAGGGATGGCGGAGCGATGGCACATTAAGGGCGAGTACCTGGAAAACTGCAACTGCGAGCTCCTCTGCCCGTGCCTGCTCGGGCCGCGCGACGCCCGGGGCGGCGCCCTGGCTCGCCCCACCGAGGGGCACTGCGATGTCCCCCTGGTGTTCCAGATCCAGGCCGGGGAGTACGGGGCCATCAGGCTCGATGGCACCCATGCGGCGATGATGGTCCACACGCCGGGCGCCATGGGGGAGGGGAAGTGGACCGCGGGGCTCTACCTCGATGAGCGCGCCACGCCGGAGCAGCGGACGGCGCTCGAGACCATCTTCACCGGCCAGGCGGGCGGGGTGATGGGATTTCTGGCCACGCTCATCGCGACACGGCTACTGACCCGTGTGGTTTCGATCCGCTTTGGAAAGGAGGGGCGGCGCCGCTGGGCCAGCATCCCCGAGGTGCTGGACGTGGAGCTTGAGGGGATCGAGGGGCGGGACCGGAACTCCGAGGTCTGGCTTGAGAACGTCAAGCACTTCGCCTCGACGCGGCTGGCCGCGGCCAAGGCCACACGGTCGTCCTACCGGGATCACGGCTTGGCGTGGAACAATACCGGCCGCAACGGCCACTACGCCGGCTTCGAGTGGAGCGGCCCGTGAGCTATCAGGTGCTGGCGCGAAAGTGGCGGCCGCAGACCTTCGAGGCTGTGGTGGGCCAGGAGCCCGTCACCCGCACGCTCCGAAATGCGCTCGCCTCTGGCCGCGTCGCCCACGCCTACCTCTTCGCTGGGCCCCGGGGAGTCGGGAAGACCACCACGGCCCGGCTCCTGGCCAAGGCGCTTCTCTGCAGCTCCCGGAGCGACCCGGAGCCGTGCTGCCGCTGCGGCGCGTGCCAGGAGGTCCAGGCCGGAACCGCCGTGGACGTCATCGAGATCGACGCCGCTTCCAACCGCGGCATCGACGAGATCCGCACCCTTCGGGAGAACGTGCGCTACGCGCCGGCCCGCGGCCGCTACAAGGTGTACATCATCGACGAGGTCCACATGCTGACCGAGCCGGCGTTCATCGCCCTGCTCAAGACCCTGGAGGAGCCGCCCCCCCACGTGGTCTTCGTCCTGGCCACCACCGAAGCCAAGCG